>JBOGWZ010000242.1:0-3045 GCA_050694075.1 Actinomycetota bacterium
CCGCGGTGAGGTCCGGGGTGGAGGTGAAGACGATGCTGACGAGATCCTCGGGCGCGGCGCCGTTGCGCTCCAGGAGCTCGCGGAGCAGCTCGGCGGTCGCGTCCACGATCGCGCGCTCGTCGTTGCCGGAAACGCTGGTGGCCCCGCGCAACGCCCGCACTCGATCTCCGTCTATAAATCGATTAGTAGACATGTCGATCAGTCACCTGGTCTACAAGCCGCAGGCCCGGTAGAGGCCCCGTATCTCCTCGGCGGTGAGCCGGCGGTAGGTCCCCGGCTTCAGGCGCCCCAGCATAAGCGGGCCGATCTGCGTTCTTACGAGCCGCAGCACGGGGTGCCCCACGGCCTCGAACATCCGGCGCACCTGCCGCCTTCTGCCCTCCCCCAGGGCGACCTCGAGGAGCGACGACCTGGTGGTGCGCTGCACGAGGTCCACGCGGGCCGGAGCGGTCACGCCGTCGTCGAGCGCGACACCACCCCGCAGCGCCGTCAGCGCGGCCGCGCCCACGTGCCCCGACACCTCCACCAGGTAGCGCTTGTCGACCCCGTACCGAGGGTGGGTCAGCCGCAGCGTCAGCTCGCCGTCGTTGGTCACCACCAGGGCTCCCTCGGTCTGTGCATCGAGGCGTCCCACCGGCCAGACGCGTCGCTCCCCGCCCACGAGCTCCATCACTGTGGGCCGCCCCCGCTCGTCCGAGGCGGTGGTCACCACGCCGGCCGGCTTGTTCATCAGGTAATAGACGAGGTCGCTGCGCAGGGGGACGAGCGAACCGTCAACTTCTACTTGATCCTTATCCGGATCGACGCGCTCGCCCAGTCGCGCCACCCGTCCGTTGACGCGGATCCGCCCGGCCGCGATCAGCTCCTCGACCGCGCGGCGGGACCCGATGCCGGCGCGGGCGAGGACCTTCTGGAGTCGTTGTGGCTGCGACGCCGCCACGGGATCACGCGTTGGGCGACAGCTTCGCCTCCATGTCCTCGACCGCCTCGGCGTCGGGCATGAAGTCCGCGAGCGGGGGCAGGTCCTCGACGGAGTCGAGGCCCATCCGCTCCAGGAGCTCGTCGCTCACTCGGAACAGCACGGGTGCGCCGGGGCCGGAGTCCCTGCCGGCCTCCTCGATCAGGCCGCGGTGGCAGAGCGTCTTGACCACCCCGTCGGAATCCACCCCCCTGATGTCGGCGATCTGCGAGCGCGAGACGGGCTGACGGTAGGCGACGATCGCCAGCACCTCGAGAGCGGCGCCGGTCAGGCGCGCGTGGGAGTGCCGGAGCACGAAGCTCTCGAGCCAGGGGGCGCACTCGGGGTCGGTGTAGAGGCGCCACCCCCCCGCGACCGGCCGCAGGACGAAGCCCCGGTCCTCGGTCTCGTACGAACGCCTCAGCTCCTGCAGGGTGGCGTCCACCTCGGCCGCCGGGATCTCGAGGACCTGTCCGATCACTCCCGCCGACACGGGTTCGTCGGCGAGGAGCAGGATCGCCTCCGCGACCTTCCGCACGTTCGTCATCCCGCCTCTCCCGCCGCCGAGTACTCCTCCACATCCCGAATGATGTCGTCTTCGTCGACCTCGCCCGTCCAGCGCGCCCGGATCGAACCGAAGGTCGAGGGTTGGGCCAGCTCCACGGCCCCGGCCTTGAAGAGCTCGAGCAGCGCCAGGAACCGAACGACGACCTCGATACGCTCGCTCACCCCCGAGCAGAGCGCTTCGAAGGACACCTCGTCGCGGCCGCGCAGGTGCCCGGCGACCTCTCTCAGCGCATCCCTGACCGAGGCCGTGATGGGGGTGACGTGGGACGTGTCGAGCACGGGCGTGGGCCGGGGGGCCAGGGCCACCGCGGCCGCCCCCGCGAGGTGCTCCACGCGAGTGTCGGCCAGCAGGTCGGGGATCAGATCGACGAAGGGCTCCTCGAGGCCGGCCCGGCGCGGGTGGAACCCGGCTCCCTGGTCGATCCGGTGCCCCATCCAGACGCCTGCGTCGCGAAAGGTCGCGCACTCGACGAGGCGAGCGAGCAGTAGGTCTCGCTGCTCGAGCAGGTACTCGTCCTCCTCGCCGACGCCCCTAGTGGGAAGCAGGCGCGCCGACTTCAGCTCGAGCAGCGTTGCCGCGACGACCAAGAAACCCGTGGCGGACTCCAGATCGAGGGGCTCCAGCGCGCCGACCGCGGCGAGATATTCCTCGGTGATCGTCGCCAGCGGGATCTCGTAGATGTCCACGCGCTGCCGCGTTATCAGGTGCAGCAGCAGGTCGATCGGACCCTCGAAAACCTCGGTCCTGACCTCGTACGCCACTTTCGCCCTCGCTCCGTTTCCTCAACCGATGTCGACAAATCGACTTATCTACAGACCATCCGTTCCGGCCGCCGACAGCGTAGCCGCGCCGGGGAAGCGGTCCCCGTCTTTCCGCCCTCCTAGCGCCGCCCGGGCCCGGCCAGGCCCACGGCCGCGACGACGTCCGCCATCGTGTTGTGCGCGATCGCACTCGCGCTCTCTGCCCCCTTCGCCAGCAGACGAGCGGTCTCAGAGGGGTCCGACATGAGTTCCTCGAAGCGCGTCCGAATCGGGGCGAGACGTTCGATCAGGGTATCGGCCAGCGCCTGCTTGAAGGGGGCGTAACCCGCCGCTGCGAAGCGCTGCTCGAGCTGGGGGACATCGCTGCCCTCTACCAGCGAAAAGATCGTGAGGAGGTTGGTCATCGCAGGCTTGTCGCCGCCCGTTCGCACCTCCCGTCCCGAGTCGGTCACGGCGGAGCGGATCTTGCGGGCGATCAGCTCCGGAGGGTCGGCCAGAAGGATCGCCGAGTTGGGCCGCCGGGCCGACTTGCTCATCTTCTGGGTGGGATCGTCCAACGCCATGATCCGTGCGCCCGAGGCGGGGATCCACGCCTCGGGCACCACGAAGACGTCCCCGAAGCTGGAGTTGAAGCGCACGGCGAGGTCTCGCATCAGCTCGACGTGCTGCCTCTGGTCCTCCCCCACCGGAACCCCGTGAGCCCGGTAGAGGAGGACGTCGGCCGCCTGGAGCACCGGATAGGTGAAGAGCCCGACGCC
>JBOGWZ010000243.1:0-3034 GCA_050694075.1 Actinomycetota bacterium
CTTGAGCCCGACGGCCCGTCCGGTGAAGTCGCAGTAATCGCGGATCGCCTCGGCCATCACGAGCGCCGTGGGAAGGGTTGCACTGACGCCGATCTTGCCCGTCGAGGTCTTGATGAAGTCCGCGCCCGCGGCCATCGCCACCAGAGATGCGCGCCGGACCGCGTCGTAACTTCCCAGCTCCCCCGTCTCCAAGATCGCCTTCACGTGCGCGCCCCCGGCCGCCTCCTTGGAGCGGGCGACCTCCTCGAAGACGACCTCGTAGTCGCCCGCGAGGAACGCGCTGCGGTTGATCACGACGTCGACCTCATCCGCCCCCTGTGCGGCCGCCCACGCGACCTCCTCGAGGCGCACCTCGAGGGGGGCCTGGCCGGATGGGAACGCGGTCGCCACCGACGCGACCTTCACCGGGGAGCCTCTCAGGGCTCCGACCGCGTGCGGGACCAGGCTCGGGTAGATGCACAGCGCGGCCACCGAAGGTATCGACGCGTCGGTCGGCGCCGGTCGCTTGGCCTTGGCCGCAAGCTGACGCACCTTGCCGGGGGTATCGGAGCCCTCGAGTGTCGTGAGATCGCAGCACCTCACCGCGAGATCCAGCGCCCACAACTTGGAGTCCCGCTTGATCGAGCGTCCCGACAGGGACGCGGCGCGTTCCTCGGCCCCCACCGCGTCGACCGTCCCGCCGATACGCTCGACGAGCCCGAGCGACTCGACGGCGGTGGTGGCCATCGCGCCTCCTAGTTGATGCGTCCGCCGATGAGCGGGAGCGAGATGCGCTTGGCGGAGCGCGGTTTCGGAGGAAGAAGATTCACGAGCTCCTTCGCCGTCTCATCGAACTTCTGGGCGACCTCTGAGTCGGGACTCTGGAGCACGATCGGCGCACCGATGTCGGCGAAGGACACAACCTGCGGATCGATCGGAATCTCGCCCAACAAGGGAACACCCAATCGCTCCGCGAGAGTCTTGCCTCCGCCCTCGCCGAAGATCCGGTACTCCTTGCCGTCGTCGCCGCGGAAGTAGCTCATGTTTTCGACGACTCCCTGCACCTTGAGTCCCGTCTTCTCCGCCATGAATCCGGCGCGCTGGGCAACCTTCTCGGCGACCGCTTGCGGAGTCGTCACGATCACGAGGTTCGCTCCGGGAAGGAAATGCGCGATCGAGATGGAAACGTCGCCGGTGCCGGGAGGGAGATCGATCAACAGGTATTCGGGTTCGTCCCAGTGCACATCTGAAAGGAACTGCTGCAGCGCTTTGTGCAACATCGGCCCGCGCCAGACCACCGGATTGTCCTCAGCCGTGAACAGTCCGATCGACACGACCTTCACGCCGAAGATCTCGGGCGGCATGATCATGTCGCCGACCACGGTGGGGCGTTCGTGAATGCCCAGCATGCGAGGGATCGAGAAGCCCCACACGTCGGCGTCGAGCAGCCCAACCGAGTGTCCCAGCTTCGCCAGCGAGGCCGCCAGGTTGACGGTCGTCGTCGACTTGCCGACCCCGCCCTTGCCGGACCCAACCGCGATCACCTGGGTCGGGGAGTCCGAGCGCTGGAACGGCGAGGGCGCCTCCTGGCGCATCCCCGCGGTGAGGGCCTGACGCTCCTCTTCGGTCATCGAGGTCAGCTCGACGTTGACCACGTCGATCTCCGTAAAGTGCTCCTTGAGCTTCGCAGGGATCACCGAGTGGAAGTAATCCTTGAGCGGGCACCCAGGGATCGTGAGTGCGATCAGGACCGAGACATCGCTGCCCTCGATCCGGATGTCGCGAACCATGTTGAGCTCGTTGAGCCCGCGGTGCAGCTCTGGGTCCTGGATCTGTCCGAGGACGTCGGAGATCTGGTCTTGGGTCGGCATAGGCATGACCACCCAAGGCTAAGCGATGGGGCACATACCCCTAGACGAGCAGGTCGAGCGCCGACGGCACGAGGCTGAGCGATGCCTCGGTTCGCTCGCCGATGTAGTCGCCGTCCACCTGGACGGGCATCGGGGAATCGGCCTCGAGGCGCGCCCCGGTCACGTCGTGGTGATAGCGGACGTTGCGCCAGCGCGGATGAGACCGACTCACGAACAGCGACCAGGTCAAGCGGGGGATCGTGGTGGCGTGGATCACCGTGAACGCCAGCAGGTCGAGTCCCGAATCGAGGCTCGCGCCGGGGCAGGCGTCCACGGGGAAGCGTTTGAAGTAGGTGAACGGGCGCCCGTTGCAGCAGACGGTCAGCAGGACCCGGGCCGGATCGGCCCCCTCCACTGCCAGGGTGATCCGGGGCTCCGACCCTCGGTACTGGGTTACGGCGGCCTTCAGCGCGTTCACCACGAACCACCACTCTCCGTACACACGCTTCTTCTCCGGCGCGGCCTCGACGCGCCTAACGACCTCCGCGTCCAGCCCCATCCCGGCCGAGAACAGGAAGTAGCGCTCGTCCAGGCGACCGACGTTGATTCGACGTCTCGAGTCGGACGCGAGCCGAGGGCCCAGGAACGCGGTTGCGTCCACGGGGTCGAGCGGGAGGCCTAAAGCTCGCGCCATCACGTTGGTCGAACCACCGGGGAGGATCCCGAGGGCAACGTCGGTGCCGACGAGACTCTGCGCGACCTCGTTCACGGTCCCATCCCCTCCGAACACGACAACGGCGTTGAAACCGCGGTCGACCGCGTCCGCCGATAGCTCGCTGGCGTGGTTGCGCGACGCGGTGTCGACGGTCTCGAGCTTGCAGTCGGCGGCCAGTGCCTTGGCTATGACCTCTTTCTTGCGAGAGGAGACGCGCTGGGCGTAGGCGTTGGAGACGAGGAGGACGTTGGCCACTACGAAGGATGCTACCGGCCGCCGTATACCCACAAAGAGGTTCGGGCGGGAGCCGGCGGACATATCCTCGATGAGTGCTCATCGCGCTCGTCGCCGCCGTGCTGGCCGGCATCGTGGCTCTTGTGCGCGGGGGATCGCTAGAGGATCTTGCCGCCACCAAGTTCCGGTGGGTCGCCTTCCTGCTGACGGGGCTGGCCCTTCAGCTCGTGTTCGAAGTGTTCTTCGACGATCGGCT
>JBOGWZ010000244.1:0-3033 GCA_050694075.1 Actinomycetota bacterium
CGCGCGAAGTGGTTGAGCTGGTGCGCGAGCTGGGAGGAGAACCCGTAGGCGTGGGGGCGCTCATAGATCGCGGCGATCCCACTCGCTTTGCCGATCTCGGTGTGCCCCTCCGCGCGCTGGTGTCGGTCGATGCGCCATCGTGGCCTGCGAGCCAATGTCCGTTGTGCGCCGCGAACCAACCTGTGACCGACCCGGGGAGCCGCAGGTTGACCCCCTAGGGCGATTTAGTCTTGCCGGACCGAAAAACCCCCCGACTAGCTGGACAAAGTCGTTGCGGACAGGCTGGTCGACTGCCTATACTCCGCTCCGCCGCTGCCGCAGTACGAGCAAGGAGGACGACCGCATGCCGTTGCCACCGCCCCTCACCGACGAACAGCGGAAGCAGGCTCTCGAGAAGGCGGCGATCGCTCGGCGCAAGCGGGCCGAGTTGAAGGAACAACTGAAGAGCGGGCGGCTGACCTTGAGGGAGTTACTGGAGCGCACCGCGGATGAGATCGTCGGCAAGATGAAGGTCTCGGCGGTGCTGGAGTCGCTTCCCGGCGTGGGTCGCGTGCGGGCGCGCAAGCTCATGGAGCGGTTGGACATCTCGGAATCAAGGCGGATGCGGGGACTGGGGGAGAAGCAGAAGGAGAACCTCCTCAACGAGTTCGCGCGGCGGTAGCGACCGCTCCCGCGTCGCGTCCGTGAGTCCCCCTCCCGCGCAGCGGTACGGTCGCCTCTTCGTCGTCTCGGGGCCGTCGGGCGCGGGCAAGGGGACGGTGGTCAGGGGGCTGTTGGAGCGCAGGCCCGACGTTTTCTTCTCCGTGTCGGCGACCACGCGCCCGGCGCGACCCGGCGAGCGCAGCGGGATCGACTACCACTTCATCTCCGAATCGGAGTTCAGGGCTATGCGCGATCGGGGCGACTTCCTCGAGTGGGCCGAGGTCTACGGCCACTACTACGGGACGCCGAGGCATCCGGTCGACAGCGCGCTCGCCGCAGGTCGGGACGCGATCCTCGAGCTGGACATCCAGGGGGCTCAGGCGATCAAGCGGGCCCGCCCCGACGCCGTGCTCGTGTTCATCGAGCCCCCGAGTTTGGAGGCGCTGTGGCTGCGCCTGCGGGGCCGGGGCACCGACGACCCCGAGACCATCTCGAAGCGGGTGCGGGCGGCCTACGAGGAGGTCAAGAGCCGGGGGCTGTACGACCACATCGTGGTCAACGACCAGCTCGAACGGGCCGTGGACGACCTGCTCCGTATACTGGAGGAGCCCGGATCCCCAAAAACAGGAAGGAAACAGTGATAGAGCCGAAGATCGAGACGCTCCTCGAGGCGGCGGACTCCAAGTACACGCTGGTGATCATGGCCGCTAAGCGAGCCCGCCAGGTCAACGCCTACTTCGCCCAGCTAGGGGAGGGTGTCAGCGAGTACACCCCGCCCCAGGTGCCGCTGCGGGCCGACAGGGCCCCCAAGCCGCTGTCGATCGCCCTGCAGGAGATCTCAGAGTCCAAGGTCTCCTACGAGCGCACCGCCGAGGGCATCAAGTAGGAGCCGGGCTCTCGTGGCAGGGACCCTGGATGCTCCCCGCCCGCCGGATGCTCCCCGCCCGCCGGATGCTCCCCGCCCGCCGGATGCTCCCCGCCCGCCCCCGGGAGGGGAACAACAGGGCAAGAAGATCGTCCTCTGCGTTACCGGGGGCATCGCCGGGTACAAGGCCGTAGAGGTCGCTCGAGACCTCACCCTGCTCGGGGCCGACGTGCGCGTGGTGATGACCGCGTCGGCCCAGCGCTTCGTGGGGGCCCAGACCTTCGCTGGGGTCACGGGGAACCCGGTGGCCTCCGAGATGTTCGACGGCTCACCGGACGCGCCTCACGTCGAGCTGGCGCGTGGCACGGACCTCGTGATCGTTGCGCCCGCCACGGCCAACGCTCTGGCGAAGATGGCGCTCGGTATCTCCGACGATGTGTTCTCGGCCACCCTTCTCATGGCTCGGAGTCCCGTTCTAGTGGCCCCTGCCATGCACACAGAGATGTGGGAGCATCCCGCCACCCGGGCTAACGTCGAGGCGCTGGTCGCCCGAGGTGTCGCGCTCGTCGGCCCGGCCGAGGGACCTCTGATGTCGGGGGACGTCGGACCGGGTCGCATGTCCGAGCCCGCGGAGATCGTGGAGGCGGCGCTCGAGGTGCTCGGCCGCTCGCAGGATCTCGCCGGCAAGAGCGTCATCGTCACCGCGGGCGGGACGCAGGAGCCTATCGATCCGGTGCGCTTCATCGGCAATCGTTCCTCCGGGCTCATGGGTTACACGATCGCTGCCGAGGCCGCGAATCGAGGAGCGAAAGTGACGCTCGTCGCCGGGCCAACTCAACTGGCCCCACCCCCGGGGGTCGAGCTCGTGCCGGTGCGCACCGCTGATGAGATGCGCGCCGCCGTTCTCGAGCGGGCGTCCGACGCCGATGCGATCGTCAAGGCCGCAGCCGTCGCCGACTTCCGGCCCTCGTCTAGCGCGGGAGCGAAGCTCAAGAAAGCCAAAGGACCGCCGGAGGTCCGTCTCGTCCCGACGGTCGACATCTTGGCGGAGCTCGGGACCAAGCCCGGTCTTCGCAAGACGGGGGGAGTGCTCGTGGGCTTCGCGGCCGAGACCGAGACGCATCCCGCGCGCCTGGCGACTATCGCCGAAGAGAAGAGACGTTCCAAGGGCGCGGACATCATGGTCGCCAACGACGTCTCGAGCCCCGACTCGGGCTTCACGGTGCCGACCAACCGCGCCGTGGTCGCGGGCCCGGAAGGTACGACCGACCTCGGCCTGGTCACGAAGGAGGCCCTTGCCCGGGCCCTCGTCGACCGGATCGCGGACGTTCTGGCGCAGTAGCGGTTACCAATATTTTCCTTCCAGATTCCTAACTAAATCGGCCGAAAAGGGCCGTTTCCTGGGCTCTTCACGAAAGACGGTGGTTGCCATGCCGGCTTGGTCGGCGACGACAGCTGAGCAGGACCTTGTGACGATAGCGGATCGGGTCTCTGAATCCGTAGGAACGCCGCTTCATCACCTTGAT
>JBOGWZ010000245.1:0-2967 GCA_050694075.1 Actinomycetota bacterium
CCGGGTATTCGTCGATGTAGCCGTAGCCCCCGTGCACCTGGACGGCCGCGTTCGCCGCCCTCACCGCCGTCTCCGACGCGAAGTACTTGGCGTAGGAGGACTCGAGGGTGTGCGGCTCGCCGGCATCCGCGAGGGAAGCCACCCGCCACACGAGCAGACGCGCCGCCTCGGTCTCGACCGCGATGTCGGCGATCAGCTCCTGCACGAGCTGGAAGCGGGCGATCGGCCGACCGAACTGGCTGCGCTCGGTCGCGTACGCGATCGAGGCGTCGAGACAACCCTGGGCGATCCCTACGCAGCCGGCGGCCAGCGACATCCTCCCGGTGTCGAGCGCCGACATCGCGACCTTGAACCCGCGGCCCTCTTCCCCGAGGCGGTTGGTGTCGGGAACGCGTACCCCGTCGAGCACGAGCTCACCGGTGTCCTGGGAGCGAAGGCCGAGCTTCCCCTTGACCGGCCGCGCCTCGAAGCCCTCGGAGTCGGTCGGCACGAGGAACGCGGTTATCCCCTTGGGACCTTCCTCGCCGGTGCGCGCGAACACGATCGCGAGCCCGGCCCACGTCCCGTTCGTGATGAACATCTTCGAGCCCGACAGGAGCCAGTCGTTGCCGTCGCGCTTGGCAGTCGTGCGGAGCGACGCCGCGTCCGATCCCGAGCCGGGCTCCGTGAGTCCGTAGCAACCGAGCGCCTCCCCGGAGCACAGACGCGGGAGCCATTCCCGCTTCTGCTCCTCCGTGCCCCACTTGAGGATGGTCTTTCCGACCAGGCCGACGTTCACGGACGCGATCCCACGGACCGACGAGTCCGCCCGCCCGAGCTCCTCGATGATCAGGCAGTAGGAGACGCTGTCGACGCCCCCTCCGCCGTACTCCTCCGGCAGCGGGGCCCCCAGGAACCCGACATCGGCCAGTTTGCGAACGATGTCCCGATCCATCGCCTCGGAGCGATCCCACTCCCTGACGTGCGGAACGATCTCCTTGTCGGCGAAGTCCCGCGCCTGGCGGCGCACCATCTCTTGTTCGGGCGTGAGCTTGAAGTCCATCCGGCCCTCCTATCCTGTAGGCATGGAGCTTAAGGAATTGCTGTTCGCCGATCGCTCGGAGCGGGCCAAGCTCAGGTTCTCGGGCGAGCAGGCGGCGTGGTTCCTGGACCAGATCCTCACGCAGGCCTTCGAGGACATGACCCCCGGGGAGGCCCGCGACACGGCGATGCTTACCGTCCACGGCCGCATGATCGGCTACCTGGAGACGATCGCGACCGACGACGGCATCCTCGCCCACCTCGAGCCGGAGCTTCGACGGGCCCTTCCCGAAGAGCTGCGCAAGTACGTGTTCGCGACTCGGGTCGACATCGAGGACGTCACCGACGAGTTCGGTCTCGTGCTGATCGCCGGTCCCACGTGGCGGCAGGCGGCGGCCGTGGTCGCACCGGACGCACGTCCTCATCCAACGCGCGCGCTGGGGACAGAGGCCGGTTACGTCTGGGTGCCGCGCGCGGAAACGGAGGGAGCTCTGCGGGCGCTCGGAGACGAGGGCCTCAAACCGGCGGGCGAGGACGAGCTCGAGGACATCCGTATCTCGAACGGGGCGCCGCGCTGGGGGCGCGACATGACCGAGAAGACCATCCCCCAGGAGGCCGGTATTCACGAGTGGGCGGTGCACTTCGAGAAAGGGTGCTACCTCGGTCAGGAGGCGATGGCGAAGATCCACTTCCGCGGCAAGGTCAACAGAAGGCTTCGGCGTGTCGTAGCCGAGGGACCGATCCCGTCGGGGGCCGAGGTCTTCGACGGGGACCAGAAGATAGGAGTGGTCACGAGCGCGTCGGCCAATCGCGCTCTCGCGATGCTGCGCCACACGGTCGAGGACGGCGCGAAGGTGCGTGCCGGAACCGTCGAAGCGGAGGTGCTCAGTTGAGTCACTACGAGGGCGACGACCTGATCATCGAGAAGATCGAGGTCGGCACGATGGAGAACAACACCTACGTCCTCGTGTGCCCCGAGACGAAGGAGTCGCTCGTCGTCGATGGATGCTTCGAGCCCGAGGCGATACTCGCCGCCGCGGACGACACGAAGGTCGTGGGCATCGTGCAGACGCACGGGCACATGGACCACGTGCAGGCCCTCCCGGAGATAAAGGAGAGGCTCGGCGTCCCCGTCCACGCTCATCCCGCCGAGGACTATCCGGTTGAGATCGACGTCGAGCTCTCCGACGGCGACACCATCAACTTCGGCAATCGGAGCGTCACGGTCATCCACACCCCCGGGCACACGCCCGGCGCGATCTGCCTGTTGATCGAAAAACACCTGATTTCGGGCGACACCCTGTTCCCGGGAGGCCCGGGGAACACGTGGGGCAAGAAGGAGCTCTTCGAGCAGATCATGGCCAGCCTGGAGAGCAAGCTGTTCACCCTCGACGACGACACCGTTGTCTATCCCGGGCACGGCGCGGACACGACGATCGGTGCCGAGAGGCCCCATCTCCAGGAATGGAAGGACCGGGGCTGGTAGCCCCGAGTTGCATCTCAGTCACCCATGCGGTGGTTAACGTGCAAGTGGGCGGATGATTAGAGGGTGGAGGCCCCCCCGCACCGCAGACTGAGGACCGCGGGACTCGTCGCGTCGGCGATCGGGATACTGGCCTCCTTCGCCGCATCCTCCTTCACCGGAGCGCCCTTCCCCCCCGCCGCGATCGCGGAGTTCGTCCTCCGCGCGACCCCCGGAGATCTTGCGACGTTCGCGATCGACACGCTCAAGCACTGGGCGATGCGACTCCTGACACTCGGCGTCCTGCTGGGCACGCTCTTCTTCGGCGCGGAGGTGTTTGTTCGCACGAGTCGAGCGTGGTCGGCAGCAGTGATCGTCGCGCTCGCCTCCGCGGTGGCGTGCGCGCTCGCGCCCATGGGCGACAAGGACATCATCGACGTGGCGCTGGTCGCGCTGGTCGGCGGCGGGGCCTACGGCTTGGCCCT
>JBOGWZ010000246.1:0-2943 GCA_050694075.1 Actinomycetota bacterium
GGTGGGGACTCCTGGGATTGTTCGTCCTCAACATAGGCCGCGCGATCAAGCACCGGGACCACGGCCTCGTGACGGGCATGGTCGTGGGCGCGTGGGAGCAGGCGCGCGGCCGGGGATTGATCGACCCCGCGACGGAGTCCTTGGGTAGCGGAGGTGTGAGATGAGCGAAACGGTGGCGGCGCGCGGCGGAAAGGACCGCGACTACTGGTGGACGGTGTTGGTGGTCGATCCGATCGCGTTCCCGTTGGCGCGTTTTCTCGCGCGCAAGCGTTGGCTGACCGCCGATCAGGTCACGTCCCTGGCCCTGCTCGTCGGCGCCGCGTCGGGCTTCGCGTACGCGTCCGAGGGGCGTATCGGTCTGGCCTTGGGAGCCGCTCTCTTCTTCACGTCGTTCGTGCTCGATTGCGTCGATGGGAAGGTGGCTCGAGCCCTCGGAACCTCGAGCCCGAGGGGGCAGGTGCTGGACGAGCTTGCGGACGCGGGTCGGCGCACGAGCGCGGCCGTGGGGCTTGCCGTGCATCTCTGGGATGACGGGGGCGCCTCGTTCTGGTGGGCCATCGCCTATGCGCTGCTGGCGTTCCTCTTCGCGGCGCTCTCGGGCGGGACCCGGGGAGAGCCGGCCACGGCGGTCGGAGGGAGGTGGTCGCAGCGGCTGGCGCGGCGAAGGCTGCTCCCGACGCCGGGGACGCCGGACGTCGGCGCGCTGGTGTTCATCTTCGGTCCCCTTACGGGATGGATCGCGCCGGCCTTCGCGGTCGGGAGCGCGCTCATTAGCATCGGCACGATGATCGTCGTGTGGAGACGCTTCCGAGACTCGGGCGGCGTAGAGGCGAGCCCATGAAATCGCTGCTCGGCTCGACGCGTCGCCTCCTCGCGCGGTCCTCGGAACCTCCGATGCCTACGGCATCGTTGGCTCCTGCGGAGGCTTCGTCGGCGAGCGTCGGCCTCCGCTGCTCAGGCGGAAAGGCCAGTACATGAGGAAGGTGCTGCTGCTCGGGCTGGACGGCATGACTTTTTCTGTGCTGGACCCGGCCTTCGAGGCCGGCCACATGCCGAACTTCGAGGCACTGCTCGCTCGCGGTGCGTCGGGGATCCTGAGATCGACGATCCCTCCCTACACGCCCCCCGGGTGGACCTCGATCTTCACCGGCGTCAATCCCGGTAAGCACGGCATCTTCGGCTTCACCCTCGGTAACGCTCAACGCCGCGAGGGACTCGTCCGACTCGACCGGGTCACGGCACCAGCGATCTGGAACGCGGCCAACGCCCAGGGCGCGCGGATCGGTCTCTTCAACGTCCCGATGACCTATCCGCCACCGGTCGTGGACGGGTTCGCGGTCTCGGGCATGCTCACCCCTGAGGGCGGGGGCCAGACCCCCGAGAACTTCACCCATCCCGCGCCGCTGGCAGATCGCATCGCGGAGGTCGTAGACGACTACGAGATCGACGTCGAAGTGGACTACGACGAGGACTGGAAGTCGATCGAGATCATCGACCGCTTGTCACGCAACCTCGCGCGCAAGCGTCGCACTCTCGAATTCCTGTTGAAGGAGCACGACGACATCCCGATCGTGTTCGCGGTGCTCGAGGCTCCCGATCGCCTCATGCACGTGCACTACAAGTACATCGATCCATCGTGTGAGCACTTCGATCGGCCGGAGGCAAAACCGATACGGGAGCGCGTGTGGGCCTTCTTCGACGAGATGGACGAGGTGATCGGTGACCTTCTGTCGTGGGTGGGGGAGAGCGGTTTCGTCGTAACGATGTCCGATCACGGGTTTGGTCCCAAGGAGAAGGTCGTCAACGTCAACCTTGCACTGCGCGAGTGGGGGCTTCTGTCCCTTACGGGGGCGGGGGCGGTTGGTTCCTCTGCGCAGCTCCGCAGGATCGCGCGCCGCTTCAAGACGATCGCGCCTCGGGCACTGTGGAAGCGGGCAAAGACAGCAGCCCACGGACGCATAGATTGGTCCGGAACGAGGGCCTTCTCCGCGCCCAATCCCCAGCAGGGGATCTACGTCAATCTCCAGGAGCGAGAGCCCGAGGGGATCGTGCCTCCAGCCGATTACGAGACGATGAGGGCCGAGGTGATCGATCGTTTTGGAACTCTCATCGATCCGGGCGACGGAAAGCCGGTGCTCGACCACATGTACGTGCGAGAGGAGGTCATGTGGGGTCCCGAGGCAGCCGGCGCGCCCGACCTCTTTCCCGTGTGCCGCGACTATTCGTTCGAGCTCTCCGACGGGCTGTTCTCGCCGGCGGTGATCACCGACTATCGGGAGCTCCCGCGCGGCTTCCACCACCTCGACGGCATCTTCGGGATCGCAGGCCCCGGCGTCGCGGCGCGTTCGGGATGTGAGGCGAGCCTCTACGACATCATGCCGACCGCGCTACACCTGGCCGGGCTCAAGGTGCCCGAGGGCGACGGACGGGTGCTGTCGGACCTGCTCCCGGAGGACATGGCCCCACCCCTGCTCGAGTCAATGGATCTGCCGCTTGCCGGGGCGGGGGCCGAGGCCGCGCCGTACTCGGCCGAGGAGGAGGCCCAGATAGAGGAGTCGCTGCGCAACCTCGGCTACCTCTGAGCCCCCCCGCCGTTTTGTCTGCACATCCCGGCACTTTTGTGCCCGACTGAGGCGTTGGAGGCCAATCCATGCCAGCCATGCCCGACGAATCCTCTTGCGGTATGACTTCTCGGGGCGAGTGAACCGGTGGAGAGAGGGGAGGACACATGGCGACCGTTGCGGCCGGCAGGTCACCCGCGCAGCTGTTCGCGCTGGTGTTCGGAGTCGTGTATCTGGCGGTGGGGGTTCTCGGGCTGTTCTTCGCGGATGAGTTCACGAAAGGATCGCCCGACGACGAGCTGATCATCTTTCGTGTCAACCACCTTCACAACATCGTTCACATCGCGCTCGGGGTGGTGTGGATCGGCGCGTCGCGCACGCT
>JBOGWZ010000247.1:0-2924 GCA_050694075.1 Actinomycetota bacterium
ACCGGCGCGTTTAACAGGGACACCACCTTCTCGGATGACGACTGGCGTTCGGGCCGGCACGGCATCCGCGCCTACGAGCGTCTGTTCGCGCCGGGGAGGTTCGAGGAGAACATCGACATCGTCGACTCGCTTCGCCCCGTCGGCGACCGGCTGGGGATCACGCTCGCGCAGCTCGCGCTCGCGTGGGTCGTCCACCAGGAAGGGGTGACGGGTGCCATCGCCGGCTCCCGGAACCCCGAGCACGTGGCCGAGAACGCCGGCGGCGGTGACGTAGAACTCTCGGACAAGGACCTCGAGGAGATCGAGGGTCTCCTCTAAAGCCGCGCGCGGTTTACGGTTCGGCGGCCACTTCCTCCCTCCGGCGCGTGGTCGCGAGAACGGGTAGGGCGGAGACGATCAACGCGGCTCCGATCGCGCTGCGAAGCGTGATCTCCTCGGACAACAGCAGGGCGGCGAGGATCACTGTGGTCACCGGCTCGAGCATCGCTGCGACCGCAGCGCGCGCCGATCCGATGCGTGCGATCGCTGCGTAGAGGAGCACGAACGCGATCGAGGTCGCCGCCGCGAGCCCGAAGGCGTGCGGAAGAGCGGCGGAGGGAAGCTCCGATCGGGTGACGGCCGCCGCCGCAGCGGTGGTGATCGCGGCCCCCGTGGCGGTCCAGAACGCGGACGAGCGCGCGTCTATGCCCCTCATGACCACCTGCGCAAATATGAAGTAGATCGCAACCGCGATGGCCGCTCCGAGCGCGAGAAGGGGGCCGGCCGGACTCTCCAGCGTGAGCGAGAAGATCATGCTTACTCCCGCGGTGCCCAGCAGCAGCGCCACCGCCAGCCGGGGTTGGAATCGCTCGAGACCCCATACCAGCGACATCAGGGCCACCCACATCGGGTAGCTGTAGAAGATCAGCGCCACCGTCCCCGCGGGAGAGCGCTCGAGCGCAAGGAAGAACAGAGCGGACTCGAAGGCATAGCCGAGCGCGCCCATGAGCAATAGCCGCACTGTGGCCCTCCTCGGAAGAACAAGACTTCGACCAGTCGCCACGTGATACCCCGCCAGCAACAGGGCGGATAGCACGAAGCGACCGGCCAGGAGTGCGACGGGATCGGCTCCCTCGTCGTAGGCGTACTTGCCGAATATCGCGAGCGTGCCGAACGCAATCGCCGAGGTCGCCGCGAGCGCGACGCCGCTTAGCTCGTTGTGTCTGGCAAGGTCGGTTCTCAAGCTCGCTCGCGCCTGCCACTACTATTCAAGACGTCCTCGCAGGAGTATTCCCGCTGCTGCAGGGGATGGACGGATCGCTCACCGTACTACGGGAGGCCCTTTGTCATTCGCTGCGGAAACCGCCTCGGACTACGCGTCCGTTGACTGGTACGTGTACGCGGCCTTCATCGCGTTCGTCATCGGGATGCTGCTGGTCGATCTCAAGCTGTTCCACGCGGAGGAGCACGAGCCGACCTTCAGGGAGTCCGCGACGTGGGTGGGCATCTGGGTCACGCTCGCGCTCGTGTTCGGCGCGGTCGTCTTCTTCTGGAGGGGCTCGACGTCGTCCGCCGAGTACTTCGCCGGCTATCTGATCGAGTACTCGCTCTCGGTCGACAACATGTTTGTGTTCGCGGTGATCTTCGGCTACTTCCGCGTGCCCTTCGCCTACCAGCACCAGGTCCTCTTCTACGGGATCCTCGGTGCCATCGTCTTCCGGGGACTGTTCATCGCCGCCGGCGTCGCTCTCATCGAGCGCTTCGAGTGGGTCATCCTCGTCTTCGGGGCTTTCCTCATCTACACGGCCATCCGCATCATCAGGGGCACTCAGGAGGTGCATCCCGAGGAGAACCCCGTGCTGCAGTTCATCCGGCGGCGGTTCCGCGCCACCCACAGCTTCGAGGGGCAGAAGCTGCTCACCATCGAGAACGGAAAGAAGGTGGCCACGCCGCTGCTCGTCACCCTGATCTTCATCGAGTTCACCGACATCGTCTTCGCCCTCGACTCGATCCCGGCGATCTTCGGCATCACGCGCGATCCGTTCATCGTCCTGACGTCCAATGTCTTCGCGATCCTGGGGTTGCGCGCGCTCTACTTCACGCTGGCGGGAGCCATGGACCGCTTCCACCTGCTCAACTACGGTCTTGGCCTCGTCCTCGGCTTCGTCGGCGTCAAGATGCTGCTGACGGCGGTGTCGTGTGAGGGCACATCCATGTTCTGCCGTGAGGGCCAGGTCGAGATCCCGATCTGGTTGTCGCTCACGTTCATCATCGTGGTGCTCGCGGCGACGGTGGTGCTGTCGCTCAAGATTCCCGCACCAGATGAGGTGGAGCGCTAGGACGTCTGGTCGCGCGCGATGTCTCGGGTGGTCGCCTGGGCGATCGGGCGCACCACGATCTCGTCGATGTTCACGTGCGGGGGCCGGGAGACGGCCCAGCAGATGCAGTCGGCGACGTCATCCCCGGTGAGCGGCTCGAGGCCCTCGTACACCTTCCTCGCCTTGGCCTCGTCTCCGCCGAAGCGAACGACCGAGAACTCGGTCTCCACCAGCCCCGGGCATATCTCGGTGACGCGGATCGGCCTGCCGAGAAGCTCGAGACGAAGCGTCTGCGTGATCGCGCGTACTGCGTGCTTGCTCGCGGTGTACCCGGCCCCGCCTGGATAGACCTCGAAGCCGGCGATCGAGCCCAGGTTGACGATATGGCCTCGTCCCGAGGCCTCCAACTTCGGCAGCAACGCGCGCGTGACTCGTAGGAGGCCGAGCACGTTGGTGTCCAGCATCACCCGAACGTCGTCTTCAGATAGCTCGGCCACAGTGTTGAGTCCCGACGCGAGCCCCGCGTTGTTCACGAGCACGTCGGCGCGCTCGATCCCAGCCGCGAACTGTTCCACCGAGTCCTCGTCGGACACGTCGAGGGGCAGCGCTCGGCCCCCGCACGCGCGC
>JBOGWZ010000248.1:0-2918 GCA_050694075.1 Actinomycetota bacterium
TACTTGCTCGTTCCGATAAACAGGCATGGGTTTGTCGGGAAAGACGCAGAGGGATGCGGGCCCTCGGGCCGTCGGAGGCAACGATAACTCTCGTCCGAAGCTCGGGGTCGTCCTCGTCGATCCACTTCCCACAGTGAGGGCAGGGCTCGACCTACTGATCTCGTCGCAGTCCGACATGCAGGTCCTCGCTCTTGCAGGCAGCGCCGACGAGGCGCTGGCCGACCTGCACCACCTCGGCCGCGGCAACGACGTGCTCGTCCTCCTCGGCCTCGGTCTCCAGGGAGAGCACGATTCCTACTGGCTGATCCGAACGATCCGCGAGCGCTTCCCAACCATCGCGATCGTGGGCTGCGGCGCCAACGCCGACAAGATGGCGATCTCGCGGGCCCTGTTCGTGGGTGCCGACGGCTTCGTGGACAAGAACGCCGGTCCCGACGAGTTCCTCGACGCTCTGAGGCACTCGGCACTCGGCGAGGTCGTCCTGGTCGGACCGCCGGCCAACTGGCTCGGAGCCATCTCGGAGGAGATCGACCGGCATCGCGACAGCGAGCGACTTCTGACCGAACGCGAGCGCCAGGTGCTGGCGGTGGCCGCGGAGGGGCTCACGGCCCGCGCGATCGGTGAACGCCTAGGTCTACAGGAACGAACGGTGACCACCCACCTCGGGCGCATCTACTCCAAGCTTGGGGTGAGCACACGAGTGGCGGCGCTGTCCGCTGCGACGCGCGCGGGTCTCATCCCGAGCGCACTCGGTAACTGAAGACGAGCCGTTCCGCGCGCGCGTGACTAGTCACGCAAGCCGGCCGTCTTTAGACCGTCTGACCTGCGGATACGCAGAACGACGTAGGGGAACTCCGGGGAAATTCGAATACCAATGAACCCCGCTCCTCCGTAGCGTTCCCACCGTAGGGCAAGCAGGTCCCCACAAAGGCACTGCTTTCAAGAACCACCGCCGATCGGAACGGCTCCTATGGAAGGAGGTGAACGGATGCTCCTCGGTCTCCACCCCACGCTGAAGAGCCGGCTCGCTAGCACCCTTAACGAGCGTGGCGCGAGCGCCGTTGAGTACGGTCTCCTGGTAGCACTGATCGCTGTTGTGATCATAGGCGCCGTTACTCTGCTCGGCGGCAATCTCGAAAGCATCTTCGACACGATTGCCGACGCTATCGGCTCGGCCGGCTGATTCAGCGTAGAAAAGGAAGCCCTCGCCGGCTCCTCGCGTGTGCTAACGCGCACGAGGAGCCGGCGGCCCGGGCCTCCGACCGAGGAACGCTTCCCCGTCCTATGGCACCGTTCACGAGGATGCGAGCCCGCGACGAAAGCGGAGCCGCAGCGGTCGAGTTCGGACTCATAGCCGTAGTGGTCTTCATGTTGATGTTCGGCATATTCGAGTTCGGTCAGTTCTACAGCCAGTACCAGGTCTATCAGGGCGCCGCCCGTGAGGGCGCGCGCGTCGCAGCCGCCAGAGGCATCGATGAAGACGAACACGTGGATCCCAGTGAGGTCAGAGCGCGCGTCGTCGACGCCGCCGAGCCGTACGCGATCAGCGGGGGGGCCGAAGCCATCTCCGTCCAGGTCGACGGCGGAGGCGACCATTGCAACGACGACACGACCGGCGACCCGATCACGGTGAGCTGGCCCCAGAGGTTCGACATCTCCCTGCCGCTGATCCCGGCGATCCAGAAGGACGTGACGGTCAAGGGGACGTTCCGATGCGAGTGACGCGCACGCTGCTGTTCGACGAATCCGGGGCGTCGCTTGCGCTGGTTGGACTCACGATGTTCGCTCTCTTGGGCATGGCCATGCTGGCCATCGACGTCGGGGGCATCGTGGTCGCTCGCCGGCAGATGGTGCGAGCCGCCGACGCCGCGGCACTGGCGGCGGCGCAGTCCTGCGCCACCAACAAGTCGGACGAGGCCGAAGCCAAGGCGGACGAGTTCGCCGTTGCGAACCACAATGCGGCCGACGGCGGCATCGTTGACGTGGAGGGCGTCTGCGGGGCGAGCGGAAGCGGCTCCGTGACCGTCCGTTACGTGGCTCCGCAAGAGCTGTTCTTCGCACCGGCGCTCGGCTTCGACCGCGATACCGACGTTCCCGGTCGGGCAACGGCGCTGTGGGCGCCCAGCGACGAGGCCTTCTCGCTGCCGCTCGAGATCACTCTGGGGTCGTCGGAGAACGGCTTCCCGTGCATCGATTTCGGCAATCCGGGCGAGGTCTGCAACTACTACTTCGACAACTCCGCGGACCACGACCTCCAGGACTCCAGCAACTGGGGGTGGATCAACCTCGCGACGTGGCCTCAGTCGGAAGAAGAGAACGCGGAGCGGGCCGCGGATCCCGATTCCGTCCAGTGTCCCAACGCCGGCAACGATCTGAGGGACTGGCTGGAGGCGTGGATCGTGGACGACGGCGCGGAGAAATTCAAAGGCAATCTCTACCCGGGGGGAACCTACGTCTGCGTCAACGACGGCCACTCTCTCGCGGGCGTCTACGGCTCGCTACTGGAGCAACTCGAGGGTAAGGACGTCTTCTTCCCCGTCAACGATCCCAACCAGATGTATCAGGGCCACCCAGGCCTCTACTCCATCATCGGTTTCGCTCCGATGCACATCGACAAGGTCCTGCGCGGCAACGAGGCCACCGGCCAACCGGCGGCCAGCGGCTCCTGCGTGATCGAGGATGTCGTGTTCGAGGATCGGGGCGACACGTTCAACGTCGGTCCAGATCTCGCCACGTGCCTCGGCGACACCTCGCCCGACTCGCTGACCGGTCCCGTCTTGCTGCGAACGGGCGACGACGACGATGACGATGATGACGACGGCCGCGGCGGGGGCCGGAGCGGAATCGTTCCGAGCGCGCATTACACCTACAACCCCACCACCGGCGTCATCACGTGGAGGCACCCTCGAGAAGAAACC
>JBOGWZ010000249.1:0-2898 GCA_050694075.1 Actinomycetota bacterium
TCGATCCGCAAGCTCTTTCCGAGCTTCTGGCGAAGGGCGGCCCGCCGACGGTCGCGGCCCCCGCCAAGAGAAGGCCCGGGAAGGCCGCCGTCGCCGGCTAGCTTAGCTACTCGATGATCGCGATCACATCGCCCTCTTGGACGACGCCTCCCTCCTGCACGTGAAGGGAGGAGACCGTACCGGAAGCGCCTGCCTCCACGGGGATCTCCATCTTCATCGATTCGAGGATGCAGATCGTGTCCCCCTCTTGCACCTGCTGACCCTCGGACACGAGCACCTTCCAGACGTTCGCGACCATCTCCGCCAGAACCTCTTGGGTCATGCCCGCTGCGCCGCGCTGCGACCGGGCGGATCCGGTAGCGAGAGGAGGCGGCGCGCGTCCGACGGCTCCGCCACCGTTCTTCCCGACAGCTCGACCAGTCGGGCGGCGGCCTCGATCAGGTCCCCGTTCGACTTAGCCATCTCGCCCGAGGGCAGATAGAAGTTGTCCTCCAGGCCCACCCTGACGTTGCCTCCTAGGGACGCGGCGGCCGCGACCAGCTCCCACTGCCGGCGGCTGATCCCTATTACCTCCCAGCTGTTGGGCTCGGGCAGGAGGCTCGCCATGTGGGCGAGCGTGCGGGGATCCGGCGGGGCCCCTCCTAGAACCCCGAGGATCAGCGAGAACTGGATCGGTGGCTCGATCAGCCCCATGTCGATCAGGGGCAAGACGTTTCCGATGTGGCCGGTGTCGAAGCACTCGCACTCCGGCTTCACGGAAACGGAGTTCATCTGCTCGAGCAGGTAAACGATATCGGAGAAAGGGTTGGCGAATACGAAGTCGAACACGAAGCTCTTTCGCTTTTCCGAGTACTTCGCGTAGTTCATCGACCCCATGTTCAAGGCACCGAGCTCGGGCTCGAGGGCCGTTATGTGATGGACGCGCTCCTGTATCGGAATCCCCACGGCCCCGGTCGAGTAGTTGATGACGATGTCGGGGACCTCGGCCAGTATCGCCTTCGTTATCTCTCGATACTCCTCGACGCGGAAGCTCGGTCGCCCGTCGGGGTAGCGGGCGTGGATATGAACGACCGAGGCGCCCGCCACATGAGCGCGTCGCGCTTCGTCCGCGTACTCCTCGGGCGTGTAGGGGATCGCGGGGCACTGGTCTCGATTCGCCGCAACCCCACTGATGGCACAAGTGATGACGCAGGCTTCCATCGGCGCCAGAGGATAACCTGCCCCCGTGTCCGTAACCGTGGTCGACCATCCACTCGCGGAACACCTCCTCATGGCGCTGCGCGACCGGGCCACGCGACCGGCCCTCTTCCGCTCGCTCACGAAGAGACTTACGACCGTCTTGATGATCGAGGCCGCCCGAGATCTCCCCACGCGTCCTCACACCGTCATGACGCCGTTGGAGGAAGCGATCGGGAGGGTCCTCATCGAACCGATCGTGGCGGTGCCGATACTGCGCGCCGGCCTCGGCATGCTCGACGCGGTCGTCGAGCTGTTCCCCGAGGTACGCGTGGGCTACCTGGGTCTGGAACGGGATGAAGCGACGTTCCAGCCGTCGGAGTACTACGCCAAGCTGCCGAAGCTTGACGACGCCGCGACCTTCGTGCTCGATCCGATGCTGGCAACGGGAGGGTCCGCGCGCGCCGCTCTCGACTCGGTCAAGGGGGCCGGGGCGGGCTGGGTGCGGATGGTCTCGGTGGTGTCCGCGCCCGAGGGCATCAAGGTCCTGGAGGAAGCGCACCCCGACGTCGAGGTCTTCACGGCCTCGGTCGACCGGGAGCTGAACGACCGCGCCTACATCCTGCCGGGCCTGGGCGACTTCGGCGACCGGCTCTTCGGCACCGAGCCCTAGACCGGCAAGACGCCGTGCTTGCGCCAGGGACGTTCCATCCTCTTTCCGGCCGCGTGCTCGAGCCCCCTGACGATCACGTAACGGGTATCTGCCGGATCGATCACGTCGTCGATGAACGACCAGCCGGCGGCGATGTAGGGAGAAATCTGCTCGCGGATCATCGCCACCATGTCGTTGCGCGCCTGATCTCGCTCATCCTCCGGCAGAGCCTCGATCTGCCTTCGGAAGATGATGTTCACGGCTCCCTCTGGGCCCATGACCGAGATCTCCGCCGTCGGCCAGCCGACGATCAGGTCCGGCTCGTAGGCGCGGCCGTTCATCACGTAGTAGCCCGCGCCGTAGCCCTTGCGGAGCACGACGGTGAGCTTTGGGACCGTAGCCTCCGCCACCGCGAACAACATCTTGGCGCCGTGGCGGATGATCCCCTGCTTCTCGACCGCGCTTCCGACGAGGAAACCGGGGCAGTCCATCAGGAACACGAGAGGGATGTTGAACGCGTCGCATAACCACACGAAGCGCGCCGCCTTGTCCGCGGAGTTCACGTCGAGGGCCCCTCCCAGAAACTTCGGTTGGTTCGCGACGATCCCGACCGATCGTCCACCGAAGCGCGCCAGACCCGTCACGAGATTGCGAGCCCAGTCGGGCTTGATCGCGAAGAAGTCCCCGTCGTCCGTGATAGCGGATATCACCTTGAGTATGTCGTAGGCCTGGCGGGGGTTAGCGGGGACGATGTCGTACAGCTCCTCCGCGCGGCGGTCGATCGAATCGGAGTTACCGGCGATTGGAGGCTCGTCCAGATTCGAAGAGGGGAAGAAGCCGAGGTACTTGCGCACGGCTCCGAGACACTCGTCGTCATCGGCCACCTCGAGATCCGCGACCCCAGAGACCTTGCAGTGGACCTCCGATCCGCCCATCTCCTCGGCGGTGACGTCCTCCCCGACGGCGGCCTTGACGAGCGGCGGCCCCCCCAGCGCCATGTTCGCCGTCCCCTTCACCATCGGGACGAAGTCTGCGAGCCCGGGGATGTAGGCGGTTCCGGCCGCGCCCGG
>JBOGWZ010000250.1:0-2891 GCA_050694075.1 Actinomycetota bacterium
GTCAAGTACGGCACGCCCGAGGAGACGGCCGTTCTCGCCGCCCGTCTTTCCGAGGGTGACTACGAGAGAGCGCGCGCTTTCGCCACCGATGAGGCGGTGCGCGATCGGCGCGCATCTTGGGCCATGATCCCCGGGCGACTCGTGTCGTCGCTCGACGCGCTCGACGCGGCGACCGAGGTCCTCGATCGGGCGCATGTCGCGGTCAAGGAGCTCGAGACCTCCCAGAAGCGAGAGGTGATCGAGCTGGCGGAGGCGATGGGAGAGGGCCGCGGCACCGCCGCCACCCGCAACGCGCTCGCCAAACGCCACAAGCGCGAGCTCAAGCGTCTCGAGGAGGACGTGATCGGGGAGGCGTTCCAGGCGCTCGCATCGTTCTACCGGGATGTCTTGGCGCGTCGCACCGGGGGCGCAGACGCGGTGACGAACCTCGACCTGGTGTCGGACATCGAAGCGTGGGCAGGAGCCGAGCTGCCGGACGGAGCTCTGCTCGCGGCCGTGGACCGCTGCCTGCAGGTGCGCCCCGCCCTCGCGCGCAACGCGAACGTCCCGCTCCAGATCGAGGCCGCGCTGGTCGAGCTCGTTCGGCTTGTCCCGCCACCCTCTACGCTCGTGACGACCCCATAGAATCGCGCGCGTTGTTTTGTGGCATCTCTGGTTCGGTATCCGAACCTCTAATGCCACAGAACCCGCCGGGGTAGCTCAGTCGGCAGAGCGGCTCACTCGTAATGAGCAGGTCAGGGGTTCGATTCCCCTCCCCGGCTCCAAACCAACCCCGAGCAAGCTGCGGGGGGCATTGGGCGAAGCTACGTTTTCGTCATGGGAGACGTGCCCGAGGAGAAGAAGGCGTGGCTCGCTGGTGTCTTCGATCGCGCCGCCCCAACCTATGACCTCATTGGAGCCTCCTATCACGCCGAGTTCGGCCGTCGTCTCGTCGAAAGAGCGCCTCTCATTCCGGGCGCGTCTGTGCTCGACGTCGCGTGTGGAACCGGCGCTGTGTTGATCCGGGCCGCTGAGGTGATCGGTCCTCAGGGCCACGCGGTTGGTACGGACATCTCGCCTGAGATGGTGCGCCTGGCGGTCGCGGAGTCGAGCCGCGCCGGCCTCTCGAACTGTGAAGCGCTTGTGATGGATGCAGAAAGACTCGGTTTCAGAGACTCGTCGTTCGACTTCTTGTTCTGTGCCTTCTCCATCTTCTTCCTGCCCGACCCCGATCGTGCGGCCGACGAGTTCTCACGCGTGCTGACGCCAGATGGACGGCTCGCGATCTCGACATGGGGTGACGAGGACCCTGAATGGGAGTGGGAGGACGAGTTGTTCGGCCGGCTCTCCGTGAATCGCCGGCCTATCTCGGAACTATTTTCTACACGGGAGAGTTTGCATGCTCTTCTGGACGGCGCGGGCTTCATGAATGTGAGTACGGATGTAGAAGCTCTGGATATTCGTTTCGCGAACGAGGAGGAATGGTGGGCATGGAAGTGGTCGTTCAGCTTGCGCGGCGTCCTCGAACAACTCAGTGAGGATGCTCTCGTTGCGTTGAGGGTCGAGGCTTTCGAGCGGATGAGGCCGCTTCGGAAAGAGAACGGGTACAAGGTTCGACTCACCGCCAGATTCGCGTTCGCGAACGCGCCCGTTCTGTGCTAACAGGAGGGTCGTTTTCCGCCGGATTTCGTGCCCGAGAATGGGGGGACGCTCCTCAGCGAGTCGCCGTCCGGCGCTCGTAGGACACCGAGTACGCATCCGGACGAGCGCGCAGGATCTGATCCTCCGAGCACTCGATGCCGTCGGTCACGCGGGTCGGATCGAAGATCAACGCTTCGCACCCGGCCTCCTGATCGTCCACGAGGCCCGTGATCTCCAGCCGGCCGGCGAGAACTACCTCTCGCTCTTCGGGCCACATCGTGGTGGGGTCGTTGGGGTCGTCTTGTTCGTTGCTCAGCTGCAGATTCAAGGTGAAGATGATCGGCCCTTCGGCGAGACGCTCGGTCACCTCTTCCCTGAGGTAGTGGCGGTCGCGAGCGCGCGACTCCTCTTCGGTGATCGTCGCCTCGCCCGCCTCAGGCTCCCATCGGTAACGGACGAAGCGCTCGGCGCCATCGGCATCGATCCACTTGAATGCGTGGATGCCGAAGTAGCGGCACTGCGCGTAGCTGGCCGGAGATTCCATGAACATCGAGAAGCCCAGAGCGAGCTGTGTCTCGGGGTGCGCGGCGACGAACTCCTCGATGCGCGCGACATCGGGTTTTCCGGTGTCCGGATCGGGTCTCTGAGCGCGCGTGAACGCGAGGAAGTCCTCCGGCGTGCGGACGAAGAACACCGGCAGCGTGAGCGCCACGATGTCGGTCGTCGTTCCGTCGGGCAGATGGAACTTGGTTGCCATCCCACGGCCATCGCGCGCGCCGTCGTGGCGAGTGGGGGAACCCGAACCGTTCGAGAAGCGGACGGTAGCGGGCACGGCACTTCCCTGCATGTGCGCGGCGCGGGTGAGACCCGCGGCCACGGAGGTGGCGGTGAAGGTAGCCGTACAGCACAGTCCTTTGGCGTGAACCGCTCGGTGCCCGGGATGAACCCCGTGCAGGTCGTTCAACGCCTCCACCATGCGGGTGGCGAGGTCGGTCGTCGCGGAGGGTTCCGGAGAGACGCTCACGGCGGCGAGTGCTAGTGGCGCCGCCTGCTGCCGGGAACCCGGTCCCTGTCGGGATTGCCCCAGGGTGAGAGGTCACGATCCTCCGAGCCCCCATACCCTTCCCCAACGGGGCCGAATATCGCGAGGTAAAGGACCAACCCGATTATCGCAATCACGACGAGGACGAACCCAAGCTCCGCCACGACTTCATCCTAGTTCCCAGTTGGAGGAAGCCGACTGGCGGACCTCGGGGCCGCCCTCACCCACG
>JBOGWZ010000251.1:0-2883 GCA_050694075.1 Actinomycetota bacterium
GGCTCGGCGTCTCCATGGACTCGGTCGACTCGGCCGCCGAGGCGGCCCAGCTCGGCCTGGACCCCGACGTTCGCGGGGCGGTGATCGTCGCGCTGCTCGAGGGGCCCGCGGCCGACGCCGGGCTGCGCGAGGGAGAGGTCATAGTGGCCATCGAGGGTCGCGAGATCGACTCGGCCGACGCCCTCAGCGAGGTCCTGGCGGGGTTCTCGCCCGGGGACGAGGTGACGGTCGAGCTCGTGGGACCCGACGGGGAACGAGCGGTCGACCTCGAGCTGGCGGAGAGGCCGACTCTGCGGGAGCTCAACGAAGAGGTCTGCTAGCGGCGCACCGGGGCGGGCTACGCTGGTTGTCGTGAGGGTGAAGTTGCGCAGCTTCTGGCGGACCAAGCGACCGGCGCTATCGCGCCGGGCCCGGAGGCGGTAGGCGTGGAGGGCACGTTCCAAGCGGGGGAGCGCGCGCTGTTGATCGACGCGCGCGGTCGTCGCTACCTGATCACGCTCTCTTCCGGCAAGCAGTTCCATTCGCATCTCGGAGCGGTGGCGCACGACGACCTGATTGGCGCGCCGGAGGGAACGTTCGTGAGCTCGACCGGGGGGGCCCGGGTGCTCGCGCTGAGGCCGATGTTGAAAGACTTCGTGCTCAAGATGCGAAGGGGCGCTCAGGTGGTCTATCCCAAGGACATCGCGTTGATCCTCGTCTACGCGGACATCTTTCCCGGCGCCACCGTGGTGGAGGCGGGGACCGGGTCCGGATCGCTGACTCTCGCGCTGCTGCGCGCGGTGGGAGACGAAGGAAGGGTCATCTCATACGAGGCGCGCGAGGACCATCATGCGCGCGCAGTCGAGAACGTCGAAGCCTGGTACGAGGGACTCGGTGGGAAGCCCGATAACCTCGAGCTCCGCGTCGGCGACGTGTTCGAGGGGATCCCGGAGCGCGACGTGGACAGGCTGATCCTGGACCTGCCGGAGCCGTGGCGGGCCGTCGGCACGACCACGGGATCGCTCATCCCCGGCGGCGTGATGTGCTGCTATCTGCCGACCGTTCCGCAGGTGTCCCAGACGGTGGAGGCCATGCGGGCGGGGGGGTTCGGGGTCATAGAGACTCTCGAGGGACTGCTGAGAACGTGGAACGTCGAGGGCGCGTCGGTGCGACCCGATCACCGCATGGTCGCCCACACCGGCTTCGTGATAACGGCAAGAAAAATAGCAACTCAGGAAGATACTCAGCGTTTCCGACACTAAGGAGTAGGCTTTTTCGAGCATTTGAGCAGGGGAGGTGATTCCGTTTTCCGACCAGGAGCTAGAGCGCAGGATCGCCCGCTACGACCGGGAGGTCTCTGAGCTCCAGGCACAGGTGAAACTGCTCGAGGAAGAGCTTGCCCTCACCCGCCGGAAGCTTGACGCCGCGCCCAAGCAGATCCACATGCTCGAGCGCCGTCTCGCCGAGACCAGCGCCGAGCTGGACAAGGCGCGGGAGAGCAACGAGAGACTCGCCGACACCCTGCGTGAGGCGCGGGACCAGCTGACGATGCTCAAGGAAGAGGTCGAGAAGCTCGCCCAGCCTCCCGCCAGCTACGGCTACTTCCTGGAGGCGTTCGACGACTCCACCGTCGACGTGTTCACGAACGGACGGAAGCTGCGCGTTCAAGTAGCTCCCAACGTGGACCGCGACAACCTCGTGATAGGTCGTGAGGTGATGCTCAACGACGCCTCGAACATCATCGGTATCACCGGCTTCGAGGTACAGGGTGAGGTCGTCACGCTCAAGGAGGTGCTGGACGCGGGCGAGCGTGTCCTCGTCATCGCTCACGCCGACGAGGAGCGCGTGGTCGAGCTGGCCGCGCCCATGCGAGATGTTCATCTGCGCGCCGGCGACAGCCTGCTGCTGGAACCGAAATCCGGCTACGTGTTCGAGAAGCTCCCGAAGCCGGAGGTCGAGGAACTGATCCTCGAAGAGGTCCCGGACATCACCTACGACGACATCGGGGGCCTCAGCTCCCAGATCGAGGAGATCCGCGACGCGGTCGAACTTCCCTACCTGCACGCGGAGCTCTTCAAGGAGCACCAGCTCGAACCACCCAAGGGCATACTGCTCTACGGGCCGCCGGGCTGTGGGAAGACGCTCGTCGCCAAGGCGGTGGCGAACTCGCTCGCCAAACAGGTTGCCACCAAGCTGGGGCGCGAGGGAGTGCACTCGTACTTCCTGAACATCAAGGGACCGGAGCTCTTGAACAAGTACGTGGGGGAGACGGAGCGTCAGATCCGCCTGATCTTCCAGCGCGCCAAGGAGAAGTCGGAAGAGGGCGTTCCCGTGATCGTCTTCTTCGACGAGATGGATTCCCTGTTCCGCACCAGAGGCTCGGGCATCTCGTCCGACATCGAGTCGACGATAGTGCCGCAGCTCCTCGCGGAGATCGACGGCGTGGAGAGCCTCAAGAACGTGATCGTGGTCGGTGCCTCCAACCGCGAGGACCTGATCGACCCGGCGATCCTGAGGCCGGGCCGGCTCGACGTGAAGATCAAGATCGAGCGGCCGACCGAGTCGGCCGCGAAGGACATTTTCTCCAAGTACCTGACGGCGGACCTGCCGCTCGCCAGTACGGACGTCAAGAAGCACGGTTCCCCCGAATCGGCCGTGGGAGCGATCATCGAAACGACGGTCGAAAAGATGTACTCCGAGGAGCACGACAACCGCTTCCTGGAGGTGACCTACGCCAACGGCGACAAGGAAGAGCTCTACTTCAAGGACTTCGCGTCGGGGGCGATGATCGAGAACATCGTCCGACGTGCGAAGAAGACCGCGATCAAGCGGCACATCGCCGGGGGCCCGAAAGGGGTCGACGAGCAAGACATGATCTCGGCGATCTACCAGGAGTACCGGGAG
>JBOGWZ010000252.1:0-2882 GCA_050694075.1 Actinomycetota bacterium
GCAATGCACGTCCAGGTGTGTTGATAAGAGCGGAGAGCACCGACCACGCGCGGCCTTCGCACCTCGCCGACGTCGATTGTCTGCAGACCGCCGTTGCGGTCGGACAGGTAGACCTCGCCGTTGGTATCGGGATCCTCCTGCGCGGCGTAGTGGAAAGAGGAATAGATCGACGGATTGGGGCCCAGCCTTCCTACCCGATCGGGGCGGGCCGGATCGGACACGTCATAGATCTGCAGCCCGGTGGCAGTGCTGACGTAGAAGTACTTTCCGATGAGACGGCCGCCTCCGGTTCCGCCGGGCACCTCGACGTGTCGAACCAGCCTGATGTTGTCGCTCGCACGGTACGCGGCGGACACGGACGCCCCCGCGCCTGCAAGCGGTCCAATTGCAAGAACCCCGGCCGCAACAGACGCCCTGATCCGATACCCCACGCTCTACTTTTCGACGGTTCCGGCGGCCAGACCTTCGCCTGGTGCGATTTGTTTCGCCCTCCGCGATCGACTCGATCAACGCCTACCGATGGCGAGTCGTCGGGAGAAGCCAAGTCCTGATCCTGAGGGCGTTAGACGCGTCCGGCGAGGGCCCTAGGGTTGGGTCATGGAGCAACCGATCACACGGTCGGCCGCCGACCCCCTCGACACGCCGCCCCCCGCCTTCTCTCTGTCCGATGCCGAGGCGATCGCGAAGCGGATCTTCGGCATCGACGGCTCGGCAGCGGCGCTCGACAGCGAGCGCGACCAGAACTTCTGCATCGTCGCCGGAGGCGAACGGTCGTTCCTGCTGAAGATCTCGAACCCGGCCGATCAGCGCGCCGCCATCGAGATGCAGACCCAGGCGACGTTGCACGTTGCTGACCAGAATCCCTCTCTGCCGGTGATGCAACCCCTTCGCAGCCTCGAGGGCGATCACCTCACCGAAGTCGAGGGGGCCAACGAGGCAACGTACCTGGTGAGGCTGTTCACGTTCCTTCCCGGGCGCAACTTGGCAGCGACCGAGCTAGATCCCGATGCCCTCATCCACTTCGGCGCCGTAATCGCCCGCATGGGGCTGGCGCTGCGCGGCTTCTTCCATCCCGCGGCCGGCTACAAGATCCTGTGGGATCTCAAGCACACCCCCGACCTCCGCCCGCTGCTCGATGAGATCCACGATCCGGCCAGCCGCGACGTGGTGGCGACGGTTCTCGACCGCTTCGACGATCGCGTGCGCGGCGTGCTGCCGGGGCTGCGCGCCCAAGTGATCCATAACGACCTCACCTTCGACAACCTGTTGTTCGACGATGCGCACCGCGTCAGCGGAATCGTCGACTTCGGGGACACCACGCACACGGCTCTGATCAACGATCTCGCGATTTCAATCGCGTCGGTCATGTGGGGGCGCTCCGATCCAATTGACGCAGCGAACGCTGCGATCGCCGGCTACGCGTCGGTCGAGCCGCTGGAGGAAGTCGAGTCGGACGTCCTCGGCGACCTCGTGCTCACCCGCCTTGCGGCGTCGGTCCTGATCGCCAACTGGCGGGTCACTCGCTATCCCGACAACGCCGAATACATCATGGCGACGGAATCTGTGGCAGGCGAGCTGCTCAAGGGCTTCGATGCCGTCGGATTCCCTACCTTCGAGGCGCAACTCCGCGCCGCCTGCCTGCGACCCTCCTTGTCGAAGCGACGGGCCGCTCCGCCCAAGGACGAGCTACTGGAGCGACGCCGGCGCGTCCTCGGCCCGGCGCTCTCTCCCCTGACCTACGACGAACCCCTGTATCTCGTGCGGGGCGAGGGCGTGCACATGTTCGATCCCGACGGCAACGCATACCTCGACGCCTACAACAACGTCCCGGTGGTGGGTCATTGTCATTCGAAGGTCACCGCCGCGATCGCCGAGCAGAGTGCGACGCTCAACACGAACACCCGGTACCTACACGACGCGGTCGTTGAGCTCGCCGAGCGACTCACGGCAACGATGCCGGAGGGACTCGACACCGTGATGTTCGTTAACTCCGGGAGCGAGGCCAACGACATCGCGTGGCGCCTCGCCGTCGCCCACACAGGAGCCGCCGGAGGGATAGTTACGACCCGTGCCTACCACGGCGTCACCACCGCAACGCTCGCCCTGTCCCCGGAGGAGTGGATTGAGGGAGAGCGCCCGGCCCACGTCGCGACGATCCCACCCCCGGACGGCTTCCGCGGTCCCTACCGCGCGGAAGAGAGCGGGTGGGCCGAGCGCTACGCCGCGCACGTCGACGACGCGATCTCCGGCCTCGAAGCGCGCAATGTGTTACCCGCGGCGTTGTTCATCGATGCCCTGCTCACGAGCGACGGTATCTTCGCCCCACCGCCCGAGTACCTGCAGGAGGTGATCCGGCGCGTCCACGAAGCCGGAGGCCTGTTCGTCGCCGACGAGGTCCAGTGCGGGTTCGGGCGCGACGGCACGAACCTGTGGAGCTTCCAGTCGTCGGGCATCGACCCCGACTTCGTGACGCTCGGAAAACCGATGGGCAACGGGCACCCGGTCGCTGCGGTCGTAATGCGCTCGGAGATCGCCGACATGTTCGCGGCCAAGAGTGACATCTTCTCGACCTTCGGCGGCAACCCGGTCGCGTGTCGGGCGGCCCTTGCGGTGCTCGACGTAATCGAAGAGGAGGGGCTGGTGGAGCGGGCGCGCGACGTCGGCCGTCGCCTGCGCGCCGATCTCGAGGGCCTGAAGGAGCGTCACGCAGCGATCGGCAACGTGAGGGGGGCGGGGCTCCTGCTCGGCGTCGAGTTGATTTCCGACCGCGACGCGCGCGAACCGGCTCCTGCCCTTACCCACGCCGTTATGAACGCGATGAAGGAGCACGGCGTGCTGGTTGGTGTCACCGGACCGAACGACAACGTGCTCAAGATCAGGCC
>JBOGWZ010000253.1:0-2873 GCA_050694075.1 Actinomycetota bacterium
CTCTGGTAGTCGGTGGGGGCGCCGCTCGCGCTGAGGTAGTTGGCGGCGGCCATGATCGCGTCCCGCGGATCCTGGATGTCTCCTCCCATCCCGTATGTGTCCCACGTGGAAGGTATGAACTGCATCGGCCCCTGCGCTCCGGCGACGCTGGCGGAACGGACGCGTCCGAAGCGAGTCTCGACGAAGTTGATCGCAGCGAGCACCTCCCAGTCCACGCCGAAGCGCCCCTGCGCGCGCCGGTAATAGCGCAGGAGCAGGCGCGGAGGCGCCGGCCTCTGGGTGTCGAACAACTCGTTCGGCTTGACCGGGGTGACGAGCGACCGCAACCCGCTGCCCGCCTGCACGTTGCGCCGGGCCGTTCGAGCGGGGCGGCCGTCGAGTTGCGCGAGGACCCTTCTGGCGAGTCCGGCATCGGCTGCCAGTGCGCGGAAGATGCGCTGTTGATACAGGGCCTGAAGCACGACCTCGCGGGGCAGCCGCGCGCCTACGTGCGGATCGGCTCGAAGCCATCGGGACACGGATGAACGCAGCGCCCCGTCCAGCCGGCCGAGGGAGCGGACGACACCCGCCACCGATGACGGAAGAGGCTCGTCTGGAGCGGAGGCGAACGGCGGTCGCTGTGGGCTCGGTGCGGGCGAGGGCGAGGGCGCGGGAACGAGGGGTGTCGGAGCGGCTCGGGGCGGCCGCTCCGATGCCTCGGTACAGGACGCGAGTAGCAACGCGACCACAACCGCCTTCATGGATGCTGGCGACGTCATGGCATCGTTCTACCCGCCCATGCTCCTCGATCGCTACATGCCCTCGTTCCGCTGGAGCGAACGCCACGAGGTCACCGTGCACGCCGCCCCCCACGTCGCGCTCGAGGCCGCCGCGAATGTGACCTGGGGAGACGTCGCCTTGTTCCGCCGGCTCATGGCGTTCCGCTCCGGTCGGCGACTGCGCTCCTCCGAGGGCGTGCTCGAGCAGATGCTGTCGAGTGGGTTCGTGATGCTGGCCGAGGACGCCCATAGCGAGTTCGTCGTCGGCGTGATCGGGCGCTTCTGGACACCGCGGGGTGGGCTCGTGTCGTTCCGCAGCGACAACTTCACATCGTTCGACTCTCCCGGGTACGCGAAGGCGGCGCTGAATTTCCTCGCAGAGGAGGGGCCGACCGGCACCCGCCTCTCGACGGAGACTCGGGTCGCCGTCACCGACGCGTCTTCGGCCCGGCTGTTCGCGCTCTACTGGACGGGGGTGCGACCCTTCAGCGCGCTCGTGCGGAGGTCCTGGCTCGGGGCCGTCGAACGGAAGCTCGGGTGACCCCGCTCTAGGCAATGGGTGCGCCGGGGAGCGTTCCCTCTTCGCACCGCAGCAGCCTGACGCGGCCGTCGGGATCGAGCGCTCCCAGGATCAAGAACTCGCTTCTGAATCCCGCGATTTTCTTCGTTCCCAGATTGATGGCCGCCACCACCATGCGACCGAGCAGCTCGTTCTCTGAGTAATGGGTCGTCTGCGCGCTGGTGGTGCGCTCGCCCACGGCGGAACCGAAGTCGACTGTGATCTTGTAGGAGGGCTTGCGCGCCTCGGGAAACCTCTCTACCGATACGACGCGCCCGGCGCGCAGGTCGAGAGCGAAGAACTGCTCCGGGGTGACGTCCGGCTTCTTCGGCAGGCTCGTACGGGCGTCCACGGCGACTAACCTAACGTCTATGCCGGAACTGCCCGAGGTGGAATCGGTGCGGCGTCAGCTCGATCCAGAGCTGTCGGCGCGCACGGTCACGGACGTGTGGTGGGATCCGCTCCCGAGCATCCCGCGCCAGTTCCATCGTGTTGAGCTCTTGCCGGGTCGCAAGATCGCGCGAGTCGGGCGTCGGGGGAAGTTTTTGATCTCGCCGCTCGACGCAGGGTTGGAGCTCGTGATGCATCTCGGCATGACGGGATCGTTCAGCCTCTCGGAGCCGGACGCATATGCCCGCGCCCGGTTGTGGCTGGACGACGGTCGCGTACTCACCTTCAGGGACCCTCGCCGCTTCGGGCGGCTCGCGGTTGTGGATGCGGGCGACTACGGCGCCATACCCTCGCTCGCGTTGCTGGGCCCGGAGCCCCTGTCCGATGAGTTTGACCCGGACGCCTTCGCCGCTGCGTTGGCTCGGACCACCGCCCCCATCAAGGCCGCGCTGCTGTCCCAGCGGGTGGTGGCGGGCGTCGGCAACATCTACGCCGACGAGGCCCTGTGGCTCGCCCGGATCCACCCGCGCTCCCGACGGATCTCGAGGCGCCGATCCCACCTGCTTCACGCTGCGATCCGAGAGGTCCTGGAGGGGGCCGTCGAGCGGGAGGGCACCACCTTCCGCGACTACGTGATGATCACCGGGGAGTCGGGCCGGAACGCCTCGTTCCTGACCGCCTACGGGCGCGCCGGCCGGCCCTGTCCGAGGTGTGGCAGACCCCTAAAGAAGATCGTGCTCGGGGGACGGGGGGCCACCTACTGCCCGGGCTGTCAGCGCATATAGGGCAACCCTTGGGGGCGTTCCATCCGTTCATATGGGTAGGTGGATGGAAGGAGTTCGCACGTGCCGTGCGAACCTTCCTCTTAGACCCGGGTTCGAACCAAGGAGTAGCCCCGTGAGGAAGACGATCGCCCTGGCGACCGCTATCGCCGTGGTCGCGCTCGCCGGTCCGGCGCGGGGAGGCCCGTCGGACCCTCATTTCTCACGCCAGTGGGGGCTCACGGTGATCAAGGCCGAGCAGGCCTGGAGCATCTCGGACGGGGCCGGGACGCTCATCGCGGTGGTGGACTCGGGGGTCGATCTGGGCCATCCGGACCTCTCCTCCAAGCTCGTGGTCAATGCCGATGCCGACTTCGTCGAACCGGCCGGCAACTGCACCGGCAA
>JBOGWZ010000254.1:0-2871 GCA_050694075.1 Actinomycetota bacterium
TCGCCTTCCGTCGTGTAGCCGGCGATCCCTCCGATGACGTGTATGGGCACCTTTCGATCGGAGACCTTGCGCCGGATGGTACGGATGTTCCTCGTGATGTAGCGATTGACACGCGCGCGTCCGTGCGCGCGGAAAGTGAAGTAGGCCATTGGAAGAAACACGTCGTAACGCCGTCCCACCCGCCGATAGGGGAAGTTCGGCCAGTAGAGCGGTCCCCGGTCGGGGACGATCGCCCCGAGAGGATACGAGCTCCCGACCTCTCTCCTCAGACGGTCGGAAAGTCGCAACAGCCGCTTGTTCCGGCGCGCGATGCTGTCCACGATCGACGACTCGATGTCGAGCGAGAACGAGTCGAAGCGCTCTCCGTGTGGTCCCCGGAACCGGACCGCGGCGAGTGTCCTTCTCGTGTCCAGACCCATGCGACGGAAACCGGGGAGGTACCACCCAACCACCCTCATCCCGCGACGGTGTGCCGCCGCGATGAACCGGGCCGCAGCCCTCGGCCGGTGCACGGCGCCCCGGCTCGAGTAGTTCCCGGTTTGAAGGAACAGAGTCTCCACGCCGCGAGCGCTCATGCGCCGGACGGCGTTGTTCGGCCAGCGCCACGGCCGCCGGTTGTAGATGTCGATCCACGCCGCCACCCCCCGGTAGGCGTCGAACCGCTTCGCCTCCCGGAGGCCCTTGGCGTGCGGCACGCCCGTCCTGGGCCGGAGGTGGGCGAGCCCGGGCCACGAAAGCCCGTTCTGCTTGGGACCGAAGGCGAGGGCGGGGACCGCCGCGACGGCAACCGCCGCGGCGCAGACAATCGCTCGAGCGCGCTCCACGAACCTTCCCTTGCTGGACGACCGGCGGTTGGAAAGTAGAGCACGCTCGCGCGCGCGTCGCTAGGCAATCCAGGAAGCCGAGCTAGCGTCTATTCCTTGAATCGCAGGACTTGGTCAGCTCGGCAGACGGTGGTCCCCGAAACGCTCGCGGAGGTCCCTCTTCGAGAACTTTCCGACCGAGGTCTTGGGGATCTCGTCCACGAGGATGACGTCGTCCGGCAGCCACCACTTGGCAACCTTGTCGCTCAGGAAGTCGACGATCTCGTCCTTCGTCACCTCTTCGCCCTCCTTTGCGACGACACAGGCGAGCGGGCGTTCGGCCCACTTGGGATGGGAAACGCCGATCACTGCGGCCTCCGCAATCTTGGGGTGAGCCATGATGTGGTTCTCGAGCTCGACCGAGGAGATCCATTCCCCTCCGGACTTGATCAGGTCTTTGGTGCGATCCACGAGCCGGATGTAGCCTTCCGGATCGATCGCCGCGACGTCGCCGGTGCGAAGCCAGCCGTCGTCGGTGAACCTCTCTCGTGAAGTCGGGTCGTTGTAGTAGTCGGATGCGATGTAGGGGCCGCGCACCTGCAGCTCGCCGAAGGACTCGCCATCCCACGGCAATTCATCGCCGTCGTCGGCCCCGACGATGCGCGCCTCGACGAACGGCACCGGCAGTCCCTGGTAGGCGCGGATCTCGGCCAGCTCCTCGTCACCCGCGTCGCGCAGATAGGACTTGACGTGACACAGCGCCGCGACCGGCGACGTCTCGGTCATCCCCCAGCCCTGAAGGATCGGGAGGCCGATCTTCTCGCGGAAACCCTCGGACAGGGCCTTGGGGACGGCGGATCCTCCGCAGGTGACCACTCGCAAGCTTGAGAGGTCGCGCCCCTCCAGCAGCGGGAGCATCCCCAACCAGATCGTGGGAACGCCGGCAGTGTGGGTGACGCGTTCAGACTCGATCAGGTCTACGAGCACGTCGGGCTGCATCCGGGGGCCGGGAAACACAAAGCTGGACCCGGCGAATACCCCAGAGTACGGAAAGCCCCATGCGTTGGCGTGGAACATCGGCACGACCGGCATGACGGTGTCGAGCTCGGACACCCCGTTCGGAACCATCATGTTCACCGTCGAGTGCAGCACCGTCGATCGATGCGTGTAGACGACGCCCTTTGGGTCACCGGTTGTGCCGGTCGTGTAGCACATCGCAGCAGCCCGGCCTTCGTCTTCGATCTCGAAGCTCGCAGGCGACGCATCGGCCAGCAGCTTCTCGTAATCGAGTATGCGAGCGTCGTCGGGAACGTCCCCGGCGCCGTCGTCCATGACGATGAAGTGTCTAACGGTGCCGAACTTCTCCACCAACGGCCATAGGGGGCCGATCAGGGAGCGGTCGACGAAGATCACCTCGTCCTCGGCGTGGTTGACGACGTACTCGAGTTGTTCGGGGAAGAGGCGGATGTTGAGCGTGTGGAGGATCCTCCCCGTACATGGCACCGCGAAGTAAAGCTCGAGATGGCGCTCCGTGTTCCAGGCGAACGTGCCGACACGACCGTCGTCGGCTATCCCGAGGGCGTCGAGAACTCCGCCGAGGCGACGCGTCCTCTCGCAGAACGCCTCGTACGTCGTGCGGTCGATCCCGGTGGCCGTCGCGGTGGCGATCTTCTTCTTTGGAAACAGCCTCTCCGCCCGATGGAAGATGTGCGGGATCGTCAGCGGAAAGTCCTGCATAAGGCCCTGCATCGTGCACCCCCCTTGTCGGGTCGCCCCATGGACGACTCTCGTCCACCCACGTCCGCTCGCTAGTCCACGAGCACCGGCACCGAGACCGAGGGGATGAGCCCCCGCTCGCTCCTGAGATTGACGAACAGCATGTAGGGGCCGGGCGGAGCGACGTCCCCACTCGGCGGTGCGCTAACCGTCACTGATTTCCCGTGCCGGGCCAGGACCGGCAACTCGACCGACCGCTGATCGCCGTCGACGAGATGGGTGATGGAGGGGTAGCGGACGAGCACAACGCTCTCGATCCTCTCCGCGGGGACGTCCGTCACTATCGTCGTCC
>JBOGWZ010000255.1:0-2869 GCA_050694075.1 Actinomycetota bacterium
CATGCTCGAGATCGCGCTGAAGGCGTTCGCCGCGCGGGATGTGAGTCTCGCAGAGCAGCTCCCAGTCAAGGACAACGCTCTCGATCGGCTGAATCGTGGCATCCTGTCCGACCTCAAGCAGTACGCCCGAGACGAACAAAGCTTCGAGTGGGCGACCAACCTCGTGCTCGTGGCTCGCTATCTCGAGCGCTTCGGAGATCACGCGGTCGATATCGGAGAGCAGACCCATTTCCTCGTGACGGGAGTCTTCAAAGAGTTCACCGATGCTTCCCACCCCGAAGCAGAGCTCACCTAGACTTTCGGAGAGATGGGATTGGCCCTGCTCGTAACCATTTGTATCGCTCTGACCATCGCCGTTTTCTTACTCTCGATCAGGGTCGTTCAGCTTCAACGAACGCCGTCGCCGGCGCCGGCCTCCTCCTCACCAAGCGATGAACCCCCCTCGTGGCACGAGGTATTCGCTGCGATGGACGAGGGCGCGGTCGTCTTCAACGAAGCTCTGGTTCCCACCCTTGCCAACCCCTCGGCGCGCGCGATGCTGTCGCTGCCGGACGAGGCGCTGCCCCCGCGGATCGGAACAGACGAGCTGATGTCCGTGGTGAGGCGGGCCCTCGTCGATTCCGCCGCGGTCGACTCCGATCTCGAGCTCTGGCCGGCTCGCTTGAACCTCCGGCTGCGAGCGATCCCCTTGGCCGACGGAGAGGGGGTGATCGCGTTCATGCGCGACGTCACGGAGGAGCTGCGAACACAGCAGGTTCGCAGACAGTTCGTCCTCAGCGCCTCGCACGAGCTCAAGACGCCGGTCGCCAGCCTGCAGGCGTTGGCGGAGACGATCCAACAGGCGTCCGGGGAGGATCCGGAAACCGCGGCGCGTTTCGCCGAGCGCCTACTGGCCGAGGTACAGCGACTCAACAGCCTGATCAGGGACCTGCTCGATCTCTCCAAGCTCGAGGATCCGTCACAACTCTTCACCCAAGAAGTCGTTCTGTCGAAACTCGCCGGCGAGGAGGCAGAGTCATTCGCGCGCGCGGCCCACGACAAAGGTCTAACGCTCGACACCGACGTCGAACCCGACCTGAGCGTCAAGGGAGACGACCAACAGCTCGATGCGATGATCCGAAACCTCCTCGACAATGCTCTCAAGTACACGCAGGAGGGCGGGCGGATCTCGGTCCGCCTGTCGCGCGAGAACGACGAGGCAGTGCTGCGCGTCGAGGACACCGGCATCGGGATCCCGCTGCAGGCGCAGGCGCGCGTGTTCGAGCGTTTCTTCCGCGTCGACGAGGACAGGTCGCGTGCCGGGGGCGGGACCGGACTGGGGCTCTCGATCGTGAAGCACATCGCGGAGCTTCATGGGGGCCGGGTGGGCCTCGTCAGCGAGCTCGGCGAGGGTTCAACCTTTACCGTGTGGCTTCCGATCGCGGGGGCCGCGTGACGACTATCCTCATCGTCGAGGACGAGGAAAGCATCGGCCAGGCCCTCGAGTACCAGCTCCGACGGGAGGGTTTCCACGTCTCGTGGACCAAGGACGGGGCTTCCGGCCTAAGAGCGTTCGAGGTGTCGGAACCAGACCTCGTGCTGCTGGACCTCATGCTTCCGGGGATGAGCGGCGAGGACCTCTGCAAGCGCATCCGCAAGACGTCCCAGGTGCCGATCGTGGTGTTGACCGCCAAGGACACCGAGGTGGACACGGTCGTCGGTCTCGAGCTGGGGGCCGACGACTACGTGACCAAGCCGTTCTCGATGAGGGAGCTCGTGGCTCGCATCCGTGCCGTGCTGCGTCGAAGTCAACTACCAGAGGCCCGGCCGGCCGTGCTCGAAGGCGGGGGCATCGTCCTCGATCCCGAGCGCTTCGAGGCCAGCGTTCGCGGCAAGCCGATACGTCTCACGCTCAAGGAGTTTCAGCTTCTCGAGGTGCTCATGATCAACGCAGGCAGGGTCGTGACCCGCGAGGCGCTGATCGAGGACGTATGGGGCTCCGACTATGTTGGAGACACGCGCACGCTTGACGTCCACATCAAGCGCCTGCGCGCCAAGTGCGAAGAAGATCCTCGGCTACCGAAACACATCCAGACGGTCAGGGGCCTCGGCTACAAGTTCGTACCCTGATCTCGAATCGAGCGCCACGCGTCGAGTTGCATATGAGCCACCCATGCGGTGGTTGATGTGCAAGTCGGTGGAAATGCCGCCGAGATTTCAAGGCCCGGTCCGTCCACGTTCATCTCGCGTACACGTTGCCCCTCTAGCTTGTCGCTGTGGGCTTAGGCACGGGTTCCACCGCAAGCTGACTCGATAGACCCCGACTCGAGCTGCTCGTGCCACCCGGAGAGAGGAGCTAAGCGTCCCCCCGGCTCCTCTCTCCCCCAGTTAGGGGGCCGTACCATGCGAGGTCAATGGCCTTCTTTGCCTCGAGCCGGATCGGCAGGTGGGGGGCGTTCCTCACGGCGGCGGTCGTGCTCGGCGTCCCCGCGGTGTTCGCCCACGCCCTGTGCCTGGGGCAGTCTTGTGCCGCCTCGGAGAGCGCTGCGCCGACCCCCTTCTGCGGACTCCCGACGGAGCTGAGGCGTCTCGTGGCCGCCGGCTTCCGCGAGGAACGCTCGCCCGATGTGCTGGCGGTCGCCGCGAAGAGTGTCGTCGGCGCCAGCTCCTACGGCGCTGAGGCCGCACCCGAGTGGCCCAGTGCCCGACAGGTGGCGGCGACGCGCGTTCCCCTGGCGTTTCTCGGAACGGGGGTGAACGGCACCGCGTCGATCGCGGCGGGGACCGGCCTCGACGACGTCGGCCCCACGCTTGCCGAGATCATCGACTTCGACATCCCCCACCCTGAGGTTCGCTCCGGACGCCCGCTCGCCCTCGCCACCGGAGAGCC
>JBOGWZ010000256.1:0-2867 GCA_050694075.1 Actinomycetota bacterium
CCGGTCTTCGCCAGGAGGACGGCCTCGGCCCCCGCGAGATCGATGTTCGAGGGAACGAGGTCCACCTCGCGCGTGATGATCACCTTCTCGATCGGCAGCCGCCGGATCAGCACGTCGTTGACCGTCTCGTCGAGCGCGTCGGGGTCCGCCCCCATCGAATACGTCAGGGCCCCCTGCGGATCGAGGTCCACCGCCAGCACGCGCCGGCCCATCTGCGCGAACGCGGCGGCGAGCGCGAGGGCGCTGGTGGTCTTGGCGACTCCCCCCTTCTGATTGGCGAACGCCACCACGCGCGCCATCACTGACCTCCGGATGAGTCCGGGACCCGGAGCCCACAGGCCGTCAGGACAGCTCGCACCTCCTCGGGGCTCAGGCCCCGCTCCTTGAGCTCGACGACGAGGCGGATGGTTGCCTCTCCGAGCTCCTCCTGCTCGTAGGACTCGTAGCCGTCGAGGAACCCGCGGGCGTAATCCCACGACACGTACTCGTTGGGATCGGGCTCGAAGGCGGGCTCGTGGATCGGCGACTCTCCCTGCTCCAGCAGCTCGCGCAGGTTGCCGGCCAGCAGGTCCCACGTGAGGAAGTGATCCTCCTGACAATCGGGGCAGAAGAAGACGGCTCCTTTGAGCCCCTTGGGAGAGAGCAGCTCCCTCAGGACCTGGACATCGACGAGGTCCCGGCTCAGCGCCTCTCTCTCGTCGTCGCCGAGCGGCTCCTCCTCGAACTCGTCGTCGTGACGATCTTCCATCGCGCCATGGTAAGAGGCCGGGGCGACCGGCGCGCCCTGCCGTCGGCCGCTAGAAGCGGCCCCCGTACCAGTCCGCGATCCGCTCGCCCACGAACACCGAGACGATCGTTCCCGCCGCGAGGAAGGGCCCGAACGGGACCTGGGTCTTTCGTCCCGCTCCGGTCAGCGCCATCGCGGCGGCTCCTCCGAGCGCCCCCGTCAGGAACGAGAGGAACATCCCGACCAGCACCACTCCGGGGGCGCCGAGATAGCCGAGGAACGTCCCGAGCACGAACGCCAGCTTGACGTCGCCTCCTCCCATCCCGGCGGGATACACGAACGCGACGAGGAAGAAGAACCCGCCGAAGATCAACGCTCCGAGAGCCGCTTCCGCCAGCCGGTCGAGGTCCGAATCGACGGCGGCGGCAAGCGCGAGACCGGCCCAACCGGCGGCGAACGTCGGGTACACGACCCGGTTGGGCAGCAGCTTGTGCTCGAGGTCGATGGCGGTCAACACGACCAGCACCCAGAAGAAGGCGGCGAACACGACGCCCGTCACGGTGAGCTCGAACTTCCACGCGGCGAGCGCGAACAGAGCCCCCGTCGCCAGCTCGATGAGGGGATAACGGATCGAGATACGGGTCCCGCAGCCGCGGCACCGCCCCCGCAGCATCAGGTAGCTGAGGACCGGGATGTTCTCCACCGCTCGGATGGTGCGCCCGCAATGGGGGCAGCGGCTCCGGCCCGAGACGATGCCCTCACTCTTGGGTATCCGATGAGCGACCACGGTCGCGAAACTGCCGAAGATCAGTCCCAGTACGAAGGCCGAGACGATCAGGTAGGTCTCGCCGATCGGTTACTCCGCGTCTCCGATGTGCGCTCGTATCCGCGAGATGAGCGTTTCGGCTTCGAACGGCTTCATGATCACGTTCTCGGGCCCGAGCTCCTCGTCGAACATCTCGTGGGCATCGGGTTTGCCGGTGACGACCACGATGGGTATGCCGGCGGTGGCGGGGTGCTCCCGCATCTCCTCGTACATCCGGCCCCCGGACACGTCCGGCATCATCAGATCGAGCAGGATCAGGTCCGGCTTGCGGAACTCGGCCTTTGCCAGGCCCTCGAGCCCGTCGCGGGCCTCCATGATCTCGTATCCTTGCTGTTCCAGGATGAACTTCTCGAGCTCGCGAACGGCTTCCTCGTCCTCGACGATCAGGATCCTCTTTGCCATGTCCAAAAGGTATCAAGCCCGCGAGCCAGAGTTCCGATACATCGACGAGATGGAACAACGCCGGTTGAGGGAGCTGATCCGTCGCGGCCTCTATCGCGTTCCCAGCGAGGAGGTCGCCGAGGCGGTCCTCCCCTTCCTCGTCTCGTTGCGATAGGTCACTCCCAGAGTCCTCGCACGGGGGCCACGGGGGCGCGCCGGCCCAGGACCGACTCGACCGTGTGAACGACCCGGACCGTCGGGGCGACGTCGTGGACGCGCACGAGAGCGGCCCCGGCGGCCGCCGCGAGCGCCACGATCGCCAGGGTTCCCTCGAGCCTCTCGCTCGGGGGCAGGCCGAGGGTCTCGCCCACCACATCTTTGCGCGAGGGCGCCAGCAGCAGCGGATAGCCGAGGGCGCACAGCTCGTCGAGGCGCCTCACGATCTCGAGCGAGTGGAACGTCGTCTTTCCGAAGTCGAGGCCCGGATCGATCACGATGGCGTCGGGGGCAACACCCTCGGTCTGGGCGAGAACGGCGAGCGACCGCAGCTCGGCCGCGACCTCGGCCACGACGTCTCCATAGCGCGGATTGCGAGGACGACCACGAAGCTGGCCGCCGTTGTGCATGAGTATGAGGGCCGCATCATGTTCGGCGCAGACCTCGGCAAGCTGCTCGTCGGACAGAGCGGTGACGTCGTTCACCATGGCCGCCCCCTCCGCAAGGGCGGCGCGGGCGACGTCCGCCCTCGTCGTCTCGACCGAGATGGGAATCTTCACCGAGCTCGCCAGCTCCCCGACGATCGGCACCAGGCGACGACGCTCCTCCTCCGACGAGACCTCCTCGCCGGGCCCGGCCTTCACCGCGCCCACATCGAGCACGTCGGCCCCCTCCTCGACGAGCTCGAGCGCGTGCGCGACGGTCTCGTCGAAGCCC
>JBOGWZ010000257.1:0-2816 GCA_050694075.1 Actinomycetota bacterium
GAGATGGTCTCGGCCCCGACCGTCAGCTCCGAGAACAGAGCGAGGGCGTCGGGCGAGAGCTTCTCGGCGAGCCGAGCGGATGATGTTTCCGACGCGCGCGCGGCCCTGAACAGCTCGCGACGCGCACCGGAGGTGAAGTCAGACTCCTCGACATCCTCGACCCACCGCGCGGTGCTCCCCATTTCCAGCAGCAACAACCGCAACGCCTCCCGCTCAACCTTCACGTGCCCGGGGAGACGGCCGCGGTCCGAACCGGACGATCCCCCCACGCCCTCGGAAGTGCGGGCCTCGTCCGCGAGAGCCCTCTGGATCACCTCCGGGTCAACTCCGACCCGCTCGCCGACCATGAATGCGTACTCGTGTCTCGCGATCGGATCGGGGTGCCACCCTAGCACCTCGGCTGCAGCCCTCACCGCGCGCGATCGTGTTTCTGGAGTGTCCTGTGGCATCTTCTGAAGGGTCTGCTCCAGCTTGAACTCGAGCAACGGGCGCGCCGCATCGATCGCCTTGCGGATACCCTCCGCACCATCCTCACTTACCACGTCCGCAGGGTCGCGCCCCGCCGGTAGCGGAGCGACCAGAACCTCGATACCGATGCGATGGTGAACGCCGAAGCTCCTCTCGGTTGCACCCCGTCCCGCTTGGTCCGCATCAAGCATGAGAACGGCGCGGTCGGTGAACTTCTTTAGCAATTCGAAGTGCGTCTCGCCGAGCGCCACGCCGTTGGTGGCGACGGCTTCCGTGATCCCCGCCTCGTGCAGCAGGATGACGTCCGTGTAGCCCTCGACAACCACCGCCACTCCTCGCGCGATCGCCGACTTCGCCCGGTTGAGGCCGAACATGATGCGAGATTTCTGGAACACCGGCGTCTCGGAGGTGTTCAGGTACTTGGGCTGCTGGTCGCCGAGGGCGCGGGCTCCGAACCCCACGACGTCGTCCTGGAGATTCCAGGTCGGAAAGGTGATCCGGCCACGGAAGGTGTCGTAAAGGCTTCCATCCCGCTCGCTGATCCGGCCGAGATCCGATCGCTCGATCTCCTCGCGCGCGAACCCCTTGGACAAAAGATGTTTGCAGAGCGCGTCGCGCCCGGGGGCGAAGCCGAGCTTCCAGCGCTCGGCCACGTCCTGGCCGAAGCCGCGCCCGGAGAGATAGCGGCGGGCCTCGTCGGCCTCGGAGGCCGTCATCAGGGCGTCATGGAAGAAGCGCGCAGCCTCCCGGTTGGCCTCGAGTAGCCTCGCCTTTACCCCGGCTCGCTGCTGATCCCCGGGACGCGACTCCTCGTAGCGGAGCTGGAAGCCCATCTTGCGGGCGACCCACTCGACCGCCTCCGGGAACGGCAGGTTCTCGGCCTTCTGCACGAAGTGATAGATGTTGCCTCCGACACCGCAACCGAAGCAGTAGGTCAGTCCCTTCGCCGAGTCCACCGAGAACGACGGCGTCTTCTCTTGGTGGAACGGGCACAGGCCCTTGAAGGTGTGCGCGCCGGCCTTCTTCAGCCTCGTATAGCCGGAGACGATCTCGACGACGTCGGCGCGCTCGCGCAGCGCGTCGATGTCTTCTTCTTTGATCTTCGCCATATGGATGTGTCCCTAACTGCCGCGGACATTGTGGCGGGGAAGTGACCTCATCCTAGAACGCCGAAGCCCGGCGGAGGCATTCCCACGAGGTCTTCGAAGGCCCGCATGGCGAAGCGGTCGGTCATGCCTGCCACGTAGTCCACCGCGGCCTGCCTCGGGTCTGCGCCGGGGGGTTCGGAGTAGTCCGGGATCGGGTTCGTCGAGTAGTGCTCCAAGAGGGCCTCGAGGATCCGCTTCACCGCGTCCTTGGTCTCCGGCGAGACGCGCCCGAGGTAGAGGCGCTCGAGCAGGAAATCGCGGGTCTCGTCCATGGCGCGGAACACCTCGTCGCTGGTGCGTATCTCGGAGGTGTCTTTCGACTCCGACACGATGTCCCGGACGATGGTCGCGATGCGCTCTCGGTGCGACGGCCCGAGCCTTTCGGAGGTGACCGAAGGGAGGTCGTCCTCCGCCAGGATCCCGCCTCGGACCGCGTCATCTATGTCGTGGTTGATGTAGGCGATGCGATCGGCGTAGCGGGCGATCTGACCCTCGAGCGTCGAGGGCATGGGCATGGACCACGTGTGGTTCGCGATCCCGTCCCGCACCTCCCACGTCAGGTTGAGGTGCTCGAGCACCTCCACGATGCGCACCGATTGCAGGTTGTGGCGGAATCCGGGGAGGAAGGCCGCGACGACCTCCTCGCCCATGTGCCCGAAGGGGGTGTGACCGAGGTCGTGGCCGAGGCAGATCGCCTCCGTCAGGTCCTCGTTGAGCCTCAGCGCCCGCGCGATGTTGCGTGCTATCTGGGTGACCTCGAGGGTGTGGGTGAGGCGCACTCGGAAGTGATCGCCCTCCGGGGCCAGGAAGACCTGGGTCTTGTGGCCGAGGCGACGGAACGCCTTTGAGTGCACGATCCGGTCCCGATCGCGCTGGAAGCACGTGCGAAGGTCGTCCTCTTCCTCCGGAACGTCTCGACCTTTGGTCGCGGCCGCGAGCTGGGCCCGTTCGGAGAGAGTGCCGGCCTCGATCTCCTCGGTGCGCTCACGCGGGGTCATAGCAGTCATAGCCGCAAGCTAGCAGAGGGGTGCGACACCGTTCTCTGCTAACACGAGGGGTGTTTTCCGCCCCTCCAGTTAGCACAGAACGGTCATTTCGAGGTCGAGACCTCTTGCCCCCGGCACGCGACGGCCTGGCCGGCCGCGAGGCGGGCGGTCGGGATCCGGAACGGTGAGCACGACACGTAGTCGAGGCCGAGGT
>JBOGWZ010000258.1:0-2815 GCA_050694075.1 Actinomycetota bacterium
TGCTGGGCCGCCTCCAGCCCGGCCGTCGAGCCACTGGATGTAGGGCCTACTGTAGTCAAGTGGATACCCATTTCTCGGAGATTCCGACTCGAAGAGGTCACCGACCTCTTAGCCGATCTCATACTGGGAACGGTCCGAAGGAAGCGAGCAACAGACGAAGCGCCTCCGATGGCATCGGATCTAGCGCCGTCCGCCCGGCCACCTCAGAAAGGGCATGTTGACCACGATGCCGGGCGTCTCGATCCGAGCCTCGCCTTCGGCGACCGCCGCCCCGACCTCCGCAGCGGATCGCAGAACACGAGCATCCGCTTCGTCAACCCAGGTCACAAGGCTTACCGCGCGTAGCGGGCTGTAGTCCTCATCGCCGGGCGCGCTGTCGAACACATCGGCCTGAAAGCCGAACGGCCCGCGGGCGTCATGGGGTCGGACGCCGTTCGTGAACACATACACGTTAGCGAGGGCGGACTCCGGAATCTCGGCCAGCTCGGGAACGACCTCAACAGGAGAGCCCATCATGTCCGTCAGCATCCCTGCCACTTGTGGGTCCGACGCCTCGGTGTGGATGAAGAGGATGTCTTCCCCGTCGTCGAAACCGTGCACCGGCGGGAAAGCAACGGCTCCTGCAGCGGCCATCTGATCGTTCCCCATACCAGCGGTGGTTCCCATTTCCGTGTCTCGATTGAGCACATACGTCCATAGGGCACCGAATCCCAGCACGACGGCCGCGATCGCCAGGCCGATGCCGATCCAAGCCTTGACGGGGAGTCCGTCGACCTTGGCGTGGGCCCACCCGAATCGGTCGCGGATCTCTGGGGTTACTGCCTGCTGTTTCTCTGCCATCACCCCCTCACCGTCCCTGGGCGGCATGTCCCTCGACGCTGAAACCAAGCTCCATGATTTGGTCGCGGATCTCGCCTTCGGACACCTTGTTCTCTAGATAAACGACCTCGACGATGCCGCCCTCGTGATCGGCGACCGCCGAGCGGACGCCCTCGATATGCGAGAGCATGGCGTCGATGTTGGCGGCACAGCCCGAGCAGTGCATGGACACGCGCAGGCGAAGCGAGTGCTCTTGCTCCTCAGCCGCTTTCACCGGCTCTTCGTGGGGGGCTGCCGGTTCGTGGACTTGCTCGCCGATCTGCGGTGTGAGCTCTTGCTTGGGGCTCACCGCCCGCTTGAGCAACCGCCCTGCGAAGGAATTAATGAGGACCGCGGTGACGCTAGAAATCATCGCGATCATCGCCCACACGGGATGGACGAGGCCGGTCGTGGCTGCGGGGACGCCGATCCCGTTGAAGGCGAACGCGAGCGTGAGATTCTGCTTGGTCTTGCGATAGGAGCTCTTTCCGATCTCGTAGGCGTCGATCACCGAGCCGAGGCGCTCTCCCATGATGACGATGTCGGCCGACTCGATCGCGATGTCGGTCCCAGCCCCGATCGCGATCCCGACGTCGGCCTGGGTGAGCGCGGGGGCGTCGTTGATACCGTCTCCGACCATCGCCACCCGCTCGCCCCGCTGCTGAAGCTCACGCACACGCGCCGCCTTGTCGTCCGGGAGCACCTGCGCCAGCACGTCGTCGATGCCGACCTCGGCGGCGACCGCGCGCGCCGTGCGCTCGTTATCGCCTGTGATCATGACCGGCCTCAGCCCCGCTTGCTTCATGCGGCACACCGCGTCAGAGGCGTCATCTTTGATCGTGTCGGCGATCCCGATGAGCCCGAGGAGGCTTCCGTTTCGGGCAACGGCGACTACGGTATGTCCCCTCCGCTCAAGGCTTGCCACGTCATCGCCGGCACGTGAGATGTCCACGCCCTGCTCTTCCAGGTAGGCCGGCTTGCCGACGAACACGCGGGCATCTTCGATCTGCGCCTCCACACCGCGCCCCGGTTGAGCCTTGAAGTTCTCGGCTTTGGACATGGCGATCTCTCGCTCCTCGGCCGCCTCCTCGATGGCGCGCGCAAGCGGGTGCTCGCTCGACGCCTCGACCCCCGCCGCGAGGCTCACTAGCTCATCCGCGCCATCCGCACCGACCGGAACCGCCGCCTGCACGGTGGGCTCGCCGCGAGTGATCGTCCCGGTCTTGTCCAGCACGATGTAGCGGAGCTCGCCCATGATCTGAAAGGCCTCGCCGGAGCGCATGAGGATGCCGCGCTGCGCCGCCTCTCCGCCGCCCCGGATCATGGCCAAGGGCGTCGCCATCCCGAGCGCGCACGGGTAGCCCATGACGAGAGCGGCAAGGGCCGCGAAGCTCGCCCGGAAGAAGTTCGGGCCGTCGCCGAACAGAGCCGGTATCAGGGACCAGGCGAGGAACGCGCCACCAGCAAACAAGAGCACGGCCCGGACGTAGTGCTTGAGGATCTTGTCAACGAGTTGGAGCACACCGGGACGAAGAGCGCGCGCCTCCTCGATCGAGCGCGCCACCTGCTTTAAGAACGACTCGTCACCGACGCGGGTCACTTTGACCACCACGGTCCCGGTCTGGTTGATCGAGCCGCCGATGACCTCGTCGCCCGTCACCTTCTCCTCGGGGATGGGCTCACCGGTGACGAGCGACTGGTCGACCGCGGAGCCGCCGTCGAAAACCTCGCCGTCGACGGGGATGCTCTCGCCCGGCCGCACCCGCACGAGATCGCCGGCCTCGACGTCGTCGATCGGGACTTCGACCTCTGCTCCATCGCGCACCACGCGCGCGGTGTCGGGCTGGAGATCGAGCAGCTTGCGGATCGCCTGGGACGAACGCGTGCGCACGAGCTGGGACGCGTAGTCAGACAGGATGTGGTAGGTCGTCACGAACGTCGCCACCGCGAAGAAGTC
>JBOGWZ010000259.1:0-2814 GCA_050694075.1 Actinomycetota bacterium
GGCGCAGCGGCGGCGTGAAGGGAACGCTGGGTGTCCCCACGACGGGTCGTCGGGTCGGCGATTCACTTCCGGACGGGGGCAGCCGTCAACTGTTCGAGGCGGGCGCGCTGTATCGCAACCCCCACACAGGCGGGGTGCTCGCGCTGTGGGGGGAGATCTTCGAACGCTTCCTCGACATGGGTGAGGCTTCTGGGGCGTGCGGTTATCCGATCACGGACATGATGCAGGACGCCGACACGGCGCAGGCGATGTTCGAGTTCGGCTCGATCTCGGTGACGGACGGCTCCGTAAACGTCGACTGCTGACCGTGCGGGGACACTAGACTCCCCGCATGGCTCTGGAGGTTCCGCCCCCCGAGGCCCTTCCCGTCGCGGCACCGGCGCGCGCGGCGAGCAGCCTGATCTCTCTGGCGCTCGTGATCGCGTCTGTGTCGCTGGCGACCGCCGGCCACCTCACGCTCAAGGCGGCGATGAACCGCGTCGGGCGGATCGGCACCGTGCAGGTGAACGAGCCGCTGAAGACGGCCGGAAAGGCGGCGCAGGAGCCCCGGCTGTGGCTGGGGCTCGCCCTTTTCGGGATCTCGGCATTGTTCTGGCTCATCGTTCTGTCGCGGGTGCCGCTTTCGGTGGCGTATCCGTTCGCAGGTCTCTCCTACGTCGTCATCGTGATCCTCGACCGCCTCCTCCTCGACGAACCGGTTCCGACACTCCGTTTCGTGGGAGCGGCGGTGGTCGCCGTCGGGATCGCACTCATCGGGCTTTCTTCCCGAACCCTCTCGGGCTCCTGACCTCCGTGCGCGTACTCGTCACCGGCGAGGACAGCCTGGAGGAAGTGCTCGGCTACCGGCGCAGCAGGGTGGCGTGGCGGACATGAAGGCCCTGATTCTCGCGGGAGGACTTGGGACCAGGCTGCGACCGCTCACGTACAGTCGCCCCAAGCACTTGTTGCCGATAGCAAACCGGCCTCATGTCGATCACGTCTTTGAGCTGCTGGCTCGGCACGGCGTTCACCACGTTGTGCTGTTGACCTCCTATCTCGCGGAGGCCTTCGCAGAGACGATCGGGCGCGTTGCGGAGCGGGGTACGTCGATAGAGCTGACTCACGAAGCCGAGCCGTTGGGCACCGCCGGCGCACTCAAGAACGCAGAGTCGTTCGTCGGCGACGAGACTTTCCTGGCCGTCAACGGAGACGTGCTCACCGACGTGGACATCGCGACCGTCGTGGCCTTTCACCGCGACCGGCGAGCGGAAGCAACGATCCTGCTGACCCCGGTCGAGGATCCGTCGGCGTTCGGCGTCGTGCCGACGGACGAGGAGGGAAGGGTGCTCGGGTTCATAGAGAAGCCCCCGCCCGGCGAAGCCCCCACCGATCTCATCAACGCGGGCGTGTACGTGCTCGAACCGTCGGTGCTCGATCGCGTTCCCCCGGGCGAGGTGTGGTCGGCCGAGCGGCAGCTGTTTCCATCGCTTGTCGCCGAGGGCGCGCGCGTCTACGCGGTGGCCGCGCCCGCGTACTGGATGGACATAGGGACGCCCGAGAAGTACCTGCAGGCCAACCTCGACGCGTTGTCGGGGCGCTATCAGACGCCGCTGGTTGCCGAGCCGGGACCCGCGGCCATCCTGCTCGACGCCGGAGCGAAGGTGGCCGACGGAGCGCGGGTATCCTCGGCGTGCCTGGGGGCCGGGGCCGTGGTCGAAGAGGGCGCCTCGGTCGAGCGCTCGGTGCTCCTCCCCGAGGCGTCCGTGGGTGAAGGCGCCGTGGTACTGGATTCGGTGATCGGTGAGGGCGCGCGCATCGAAGCGGGCGCACGTGTGAGCGCTGACGCCGTCGCCGACGGCCGGGTCGTCACCGTCTAAGGAGGAGGGGAGAGCTTGCGCGTTCTAGTTACGGGAGCCGCGGGTTTCATCGGCTCCCATCTCGTCGATCGGCTGCTCGCGGACGGAGAGGACGTGGTGGGCGTCGACGACCTGTCCTCGGGGAGGCTCTCCAATCTCGCCGACGCCCGCCGCTCTCGCATGGGCAAGTTCGCCTTCCAGCGCCTCGACATAACGTCCACGGCGGTGGGAGATCTCGTGAAGCGCACCAAGCCTGCGGCCATCTTCCACCTCGCCGCGCAGGTGGATGTACGTAAGTCGGTGACGGATCCCTTGCACGACGCGCACATCAATGTGATCGGCACTCTCAACCTGCTACAGGCGGCGGCGGATGCCGGCACAGCCAAGGTCGTGTTCACTTCCTCGGGGGGATGCATCTATGGGGAGCCGGACGAGTCGCGCCTACCCGTCACGGAAGATCAGATCTTCGTGCCCGAAGCTATGCCCGAGTCTCCCTACGGTGTGTCGAAGAAGATCGCCTACGACTACCTCCGCTACTACCGCGCCGTGAAGGACCTTGACTTCACCGCGCTCGCCCTCGCCAATGTCTACGGTCCTCGTCAGGAGCCGGCGTCCGAGGTCGGACTCGAGGGTCAGGTCGTCGCGATCTTCTGCCGACAGATGCTCGCCGGCAGGCCGTGCACGATCTACGGCGACGGCACCCAGACGCGAGACTTCGTTTACGTAGACGACGTCGTGTCCGCCTTCGTGGCGGGGTGGGAGGGTGGGTCGGGGGAACTCGTCAACGTCGGTTCCGGATCGGAGCTGTCGATCAAGGAACTCTATGCGAAGCTCGCCGAGCTCACCGGCGCCCGTCTCGAGCCGGTCCACGCCGCCGCTCGTCCGGGTGAGCTGCAGCGCATCTACGTCGATCCGTCCAAGGCCGCGGAGATGCTGGGCTGGCGGCCGACGACGGAGCTCGACGAGGGACTCAAGCAAA
>JBOGWZ010000260.1:0-2809 GCA_050694075.1 Actinomycetota bacterium
CCCGAGGGGATGCTCCTGGGATACAGCGCGGGGCGCAGTGGCTCTGAGACCGCCTACCGCGGAGGTACCGGGTCAGTCGAGGCAGCCGGGGCTGGCGGGGTCGGTAGATTGCGGCGATGGGTGCGCTGTTTCGGGCCACGCGGCTCACAAAAAGATATGGATCGACCGTTGCTCTTGCCGGAGTTGACATCGAGGTCGGCGAGGGTGAGATCGTCGGGTTGCTCGGCCCCAACGGCGCCGGCAAGTCCACGCTGGTCAAGATCGCCTGTGGGCTCGTAGGTCCGACCTCGGGACGCGTGGAGGTGTGCGGGGCTGCGGCGGGCTCCAACACCGCGCGTTCCTCGCTTGGCTACCTCGCAGAGCTCTTTCGGTTCCAGCCGTGGCTGCGCGCCGACGAGGTCTTGGAGCTCCACCAGGAACTCGCTCGCTCGACGGGCGGCGCCCAAGAGAGGCACGAGCTGCTCGCGCTCGTCGGCCTCTCCGACGCAGCCAACAAACGGGTCGACGCGATGTCGAAGGGCATGCAGCAACGGCTCGGGATCGCTCAAGCTCTGCTCGGATCTCCAAGGCTATTGATGTTGGACGAGCCGACCAGCGCGCTGGACCCGGCGGGGCGTCGGGCGGTACGTGTGATCCTCGAGCAGATCAGGGACCGCGGGATCTCGGTGTTCCTCAACTCTCATCTGCTTGGTGAGGTGGAGTACGTCTGCGATCGAGTGATCATCCTGCTCGCCGGCGAGGTGATCGCGGAAGGCACGCCGGGCGATCTCGCCGGGGCTAGGGGAGTGGTGATCGAGACCGGCTCGGGGACCCGCGAGTTCCCGGAGGCGTCGCGCGACGAGATCCCACGGCTCATCGAGCAGCTCGTCGCCCAGGGCGAGGCGATCTATTCGGTCAAGCTGTCCCGGCCCTCGCTCGAGGACGTCTACCTCGAGGTCGTCAAGGGGGTCACCGGATGAACGAGATCTGGGTCATCGCTCGTCACACCTTCCGCGAGTGCACCCGCCGACGGATCTTCGTGATCGTTCCGGTCGTCTCGTTGGGCTTCCTCGCCCTCTTCACCCTCGGCACCTATTACGCGTTCAGGTCCACGTTCGGAACCGCTGAGCCTCCGGGCGATCTCGTCGATGCGAAAGCCCTGACGGGCGCGAGCCTCATGGGCCTGTCGATGTTCACCGCCCTGTTCCTCGGTTCGGCTCTGGGCATCTTCCTGACGCACGCATCGATACGCGGCGACGCCGAGCAAGGCATCTTGCAGGCCCTCGTCGTGCGTCCCGTGGCGCGATCCGGGCTTTTGATCGGCCGCTTCGTCGGCGCGTCGATCGTCTGCTCGATCTACCTCGCGGTCCTCTACGCGGGAACGGTCGTGATCACCGGAGCGATCGGCGGTTGGTGGCCAAGCCCCCTGCTTCTGCCAGGCCTGAGTCTCATCGCGGGCGTGATCGTGGTGATCGCGCTGACGCTGCTGGGATCGGTGTTCCTGCCCGCGCTCCCGAACGGGATCGTGATGTTCATGATCTACGGCGCGGGATTGCTGGCGGGACTGCTGGGCCAGCTCGGCGAGTTGCTGCGATCGCCCGCGCTCGAGACCACCGGGAGGGTCGCCTCATGGGTGTTCCCCTTCGAGGCTCTCTACCAAGCGGGGTTGGACTCGCTCACCTCCGGAGCCACCGGTCTCACCCGCGTGATCGTTCAGCTCGGTCCCCTCGGGGGAGCGACCCAAGCCGGTCCCGAGCTGATCGCTTGGTGGCTGTTCTATCTGGGCTGCGTCGGCGCGGTCGCGATCGCGTCGTTCCGAAGGAAAGACCTGTAGTACTGACCCAACCTTCTTGCGGGGGGTCCACCAGGAGCGTTAGCTGAACCGATGAGGTACATCTCCTGGGCGCTTACAGCGGCCCTCCTTCTGTTGTCGCTGGCGGCTCCGTCGGTCGCGTCCACCTTCCCGGGCGCCAACGGAGACATCGCGTTCGGTCGCTTCCAGGTGGAGCGTCCTGGCATCTACGCGGTCGACCCCGACGGCGAGGGCATCTCGCGCCTCTCGAAGAAGGACGGTGACTTCCATCCCATCTGGTCCCCGAACGGTCGCCGCATCGTCTTCCTTCGACACCTTCAGGCCGGCGAGTTCACCCTGCCGCACGTCTTTGTGATGAAAGCCGACGGATCTCGCAAGAGGCATGTCTCGGGAGAGCTGCGCGGCTACGCCCAGCCCCCGGTGTGGTCACCGAGTGGGCGCAGGGTCGCCTTCGAGGACTTCCTCGAACTGGATTCTGGTTTCCGCGGTGCGATCACGACAGTGCGCCGCGACGGGACCGGGCGGAAGAGGCTCACCGGTTTCGGGTCGCGCAACGCACATCCGGCATGGTCGCCCGACGGGGAGAAGATCGCCTTCATCTCAGATCGCGACGGCGATCCGGAGATCTTCGTCATGAACTCGGACGGCAGCGAGGAGACCCAGCTCACCCAGAACGACATCGTGGACGAGCTGCCGGAATGGTCTTCCGACGGCTCGAGGATCGTGTTCTCGACGGTCATCCCGGGGCCACCCGGACAGGGCGATGCGGGCTCGGCCATCGCCGTTATGAACGCCGACGGGGGCGAGCTCACGATGCTGACAGATGGCAGCAGGTTCGACACCACGCCAACGTGGTCACCGACCGAGGACAAGGTCCTCTTCGCGGAGCACTTCAATGGTGGGATCTTGGTTGTCAACGCGGACGGGACCGGCGAGGAGAGGCTCTCGAACTTCGGATCGAACCCGGTGTGGTCGCCCGACGGCTCGATGGTCGCGTTCGACAGCGACGGGGACATC
>JBOGWZ010000261.1:0-2794 GCA_050694075.1 Actinomycetota bacterium
GGTTCTCTATCTCCGCTTGAGGGGAGCGGTCCTCGAGCGCGGCGTGAAGCTTGTCGTCGTATCGCCGCGCGGGATGTCGCTGGACGAGTTCGCGACCTCGGTGGTCCGGTGTGAGCCGGGAGACGCCGCCCGCGCCGTCTCCGAGCTGGAGCCAAGCGCGCTGGGGGATTCGGCGGTCTTCTGCTGGGGTCCGTCGTCTCCGGGACGCGACGAAGGCGCGACTCTCGACGCGGTCATCGATCTCGCAGTCGGTACGCGGGGTCGCGTACTCGTCTGCCCTCCGCACGCGGGCTCGCAGGGCATGATCGACATGGGAGTTCATCCCCGACTGGAAGCGGGTTATCGCGTCGCCTCGGATGAGGGCATGGACACCCGCGCGATCCTCGAAGCCGCCGCCGCCAAAGAGCTCGACGCCCTTGTGGTCTTCGGTGCGGATCTGATCGGAGACTTCCCTGACTCACAACTCGCTCACCGTGCTCTGGAAAGCGGAGTGTTCACCGTGGTGGTGGAGCTGTTCCCCACAGAGACGGCTGTGCGGGCGGATGTCGTCCTTCCGAGCGCCGCCTACGCGGAGCGCGAGGGAACCTTCACGAACCTCGAACGCAGGCTCCAGAAGGTGGAGCCACTCGTTCCCCCACCGGGGGGAGCGAGCGAGCCGTGGCGGATCTGCGCGTGGCTCGCGTCGGCACTCGGCGAAGATTGGGGCTGGCACAACTTCGAAGACGTGTGGACCACGATCCGCGAAGAGGTGCCTACCCACTCGGCGGTCGAGCTCGCCGCGATCGTGCAGGCAACACCGCCGCCGACGCTCGTGTACGAGTCGCCGTTCGAGACGCACCCCGGTCCGCGCGCGCTCGCCGGCCCCGGTGGGCAGTACCCGAAGGGCTACCGCCAGGGGGCCCCGTTCCAGACGGGGCAGAATTGGCCTCTCTCGTGGGAGCTCCGTGCGTTCGAGGCCACCCAACGCCCGGGCCTTATCCCACCCACGCCGGCTGCGGGTGGCACAACCGCCTCCTCACCCGAACCTCCTGCGGGCGACGCATCCGCCTCGTCACCCGCAACCTTTAAGGGTTCCTCGACGGATGCATCGCCCTCGTCGGGGCAATTCCAGCTTTTGAGTGGGCGGCTTATCTACGACGAGGGGGCCATGGTGGCCAAGTCCGCGGCACTCCGCGGGATCGCTCGCCGGCCCTTCGTCGAGATGAACGACCAGGACGCTAAGGAGCTCGGCGTCGCGGACGGCGACGAAGTCGTTCTCGTCTCTGGAGACACCGAGGCGCGCCTTCCCGTCGTGATCTCCGACATCGCCCGCGGCGCGGTGTTCGTGCCGTACGACCAAGCCGGCCTGCCCGCCAACACACTCATGAGCGGCGTGAATCCGACCGTCGAGGTGAAGAGGGCATGATCCACCTACATTGTTCGCTCCTACGCGCCCATACGTCCGGTGGAAGCGAACAAACGAAGTGATCGAGATCGTGATCGCCGCGGTCAAGGTGGTGGTTGCTTTCGCTGCGCTGTTGTTCGTGACGCTGATCGTTGTGTGGGCCGAGCGCAAGATCATCGCCGACATGCAGGCCCGCATCGGCCCCAACCGCTGGGGCCCCTTCGGGATCCTTCAGACACTTGCAGACGGGATCAAGCTGTTCTTCAAGGAGGACTTCCGGCCGCGCCAGGCGGACCGATGGACTTACGCGCTCGCCCCGATCGCGGCCATGGTTCCCTCGTTCCTCGCGTTCGCCGTGGTTCCGATCGGAAGGCCGATCCACGTCGGCGATCGCGAGATCGGGCTCATCGTGTCCGATCTCAACATCGGGATCCTCTTCTTCCTCGCGATGGGGTCCCTGGGCGTGTACGGGATCGTGCTCGCGGGATGGGCCTCGGGTTCGAAGTACCCACTGCTCGGAGGTGTTCGCTCCAGCGCGCAGCTGGTGTCCTACGAGATCGCGCTCGGGCTGTCACTCGTACCGGTTGTCATCGCGACGGGAAGTTTGTCGACGGTTGACATCGTCCAGGCGCAGGCCGGGTCGGTTCGCGAGGTCACGTTCTTCGACGGCATCCCCCTGCTCGAGCAGATCTCCAACGTTTTTACCTTCGTGCCGAACTGGTACATCTGGTCCCAGTGGCCCGCCTTTGCGATCTTTCTGATCGCGGGGATCGCCGAGACCAACCGCGCCCCGTTCGACCTGCCCGAAGCGGAGAGCGAGCTGGTCGCCGGCTACCACACGGAGTACTCGGGGATCCGCTTCGCGATGTTCTTCCTGGGTGAGTACATCCACGTCGTGGTCATCTCGGCGATCGCGGTGACCTTGTTCTTTGGCGGGTGGCACGGGCCCGGGTTCGACTTCCTGCCGTGGATCTGGCCGCTGGTCTGGTTCATGTTGAAGACCTCCCTATTCGTCTACCTATTCGTGTGGTTGCGCGCGACGATGCCGCGCCTTCGCTACGACCGGTTGATGTGGCTCGGATGGAAGCGGCTCATCCCGGCGTCGCTTTTGTGGATCATGTTCACGGCGGTCGTCAACACGCCGGATCTCGCTCGCGAGGTCAGGCTCGCGGTGTTCGGGGCTCTCATGGTGGTGATCCTGATCTGGGTCGGCCGCGGCGACCCCCGGCTGACGCAGGCGGTCACTCCGCAACGGAGGATGCAACGTGGCTCTGCCTGAGATTTTGAAAGGCATGAGGGTCGTGATCGGCAACGTGTTCCGGCGCAAGGACACGGTCTCCTACCCGGAAGTCAGGCGGGACCCTTTCCCTCGCTTCAAGGGGCGCCACATCCTCGACCGTCACCCCGACG
>JBOGWZ010000262.1:0-2740 GCA_050694075.1 Actinomycetota bacterium
GAGCAACAGCCATAGTCCTCGCCGCCGGCGAAGGGTCGCGGATGAAGTCCGGTATGCCGAAGGTGATGCATCGCGCAGCCGGACGTCCTCTGCTCGCGCACGTGCTCTCGGCACTAGAACCTCTTGCGCTGACGGGCAGGGTGATAGTCACCTCGGGACGGCGAGACGAGATCGAGCGTGCGGTGGCCGAGAGCGGGTTCGCGGACGGTCTCGATTACGTGGTGCAGGATCCGCCGCGCGGCACCGGAGATGCGGTGCGCGCTGCGCTGGGGTCGTTCACCGACCAGGAGGGGACCGCTCTCGTCGTGCCCGGCGACACGCCGCTGATCGAGACCCAGACCCTCGATGCTCTGCTGCACGTGCATGCCTCCAGCGGTGCGAGCGCGACGGTGCTGACTGCGCGTATCTCGGATCCGACCGGTTACGGGCGGGTCATCCGGAACGCATCCGACGAGGTCGAGCGGATCGTGGAAGACCGCGATGCGAGCTACGAGGAGCGGACGATCGACGAGATCAACGCGAGCGTTTACGTCTTCGACATTGGAAGGTTGCTCCAGGTCCTCGACAAAGTCGACAAGGAGAACGCGCAAGGGGAGTACTACCTCACCGACTCGATCGGTCTTCTTCATTCGAAGGGTGACAAGGTGGTGGCCTATCGCACCCACCCGCAAGAGGTTCTGGGGGTCAACTCACGCGCCCAGCTCGCCCGCGTGTCGGAGATGCTTCGCCGGCGCGCCTGCGAGCGTTGGATGGACGAGGGCGTCACCGTCGTGGATCCCACGACCACCTACATCGACTCGTCGGTGTCGATCGGGCTCGATGCGATCATCCATCCCTTCACATTTCTCGAGGGCAGCACCGTTATCGGCGAACGCGCAGAGGTCGGCCCTCACGTGCGCATCCTCGACTCAGAGGTTGGGGATGAAGCGCAGGTATCGTTCGCCGTCGTGCGCGGCTCGGTGGTCGGCGAGCTGGCTAGCGTCGGGCCGTTCGCGTCGCTCCGGCCTGGTACGAGGCTAGAGCGCGGGGCCCGAGTTGGGACCTTCGTCGAGACGAAGGAGTCGGTGCTCGGTGAAGGCAGCAAGGCTCCTCACCTCTCCTACATCGGGGATGCCGAGATCGGTCGGGGAGTCAACGTCGGCGCGGGCACGGTCACCTGCAACTGGGATGGGCAAGAGCACCACAAGACCGTGATCGAGGATGACGCCTACATTGGCTCGGACACGATGCTCGTTGCTCCGACCCGCATCGGGAAGCGCGCCGCCACAGGCGCCGGCGCCGTGGTGAGGGGAGACGTCCCGGACGACTCGCTTGCGGTGGGGATGCCGGCGAGGGTGATCGAGGGTAAGGGAGACAAGATGGGGCGCCGGGCCGCCGATGATGAGAATGACGGACAAGGCGAGCGGAACCCGCGACAATGAAGGTGTAGGCCGCCCAAACGGGGGGACGCCACGTGCAGCTGCCGACGAAGAAGCGCCTGATGATCTTCTCGGGGACCGCGAACCGGGCCCTCGCAGAGGAGATCGCCACTCACCTGGGGATGAAGCTCGGCGAGGTCGAGATAGCGACCTTCGCAAACTCGGAGACCTACGTCCGTTTCGTCGAGTCGGTGCGCGGATGCGACGCGTTCGTGATCCAGAGCATGTCCAGTCCGGTGGACCACCACCTGATGCAGCAGCTGATCATGATCGACGCGCTGAAGCGTGGTTCGGCCAAGCGCATCACCGCGATCTGCCCCTTCTACCCGTATTCGCGTCAGGACAAGAAAACGATCGGCAGGGAGCCGATCACCGCCAAACTCGTGGCCGACCTCTACGAGGCCGCCGGCGTCGACCGCGTCATCTCGATGGACCTGCACACGGGACAGATCCAGGGGTTCTTCGACGTTCCCTTCGATCACCTGACCGCTCGGACGCTGTTGACCGACTACTTCGTGGACATCCTCGACGAGGAGTTCGTGATCGTGTCACCCGACGTCGGCCGGGTGCGGCTGGCGGAGAAGTGGATCCAGCACCTGAACGAGTTCCACGAGCTCAGCGGTCAGATCGCGTTCCTTCACAAGCGACGTGCCCGGGAGGCCCGTAACGTCAGCGAGACGCGCACGGTCGTTGGCGATGTCGACGGCAAGGTGTGCGTGGTCGTCGACGACATGATTGACACGGCCGGGACCCTCGTGAACGGCGCCGATGTCTTGATGGAGGCGGGGGCCACCGAGGTCTATGCCGCCGCCACCCACTCGGTGCTGTCGGATCCGGCGGTCGACCGGATCAAGAACTCCACGATCCGGCAAGTGGTCACCACCAACACACTTCCGATCCCGTCGGAGAAGGAGATAGACAAGCTGGTCGTTCTGTCGATCGCGCCGATCATCGCCCAGACGATCAAGGCGGTCTTCGAGGAGGGCTCGGTGTCCGAGCTCTTCCACGGCGAGAACCAACCGTAGTCTCCTCGCGATTACAATCGGGCTCCTATGGCTGAGGTGAAGCTCACGGTGGAGCGCCGCACCGGGACCGGGAAGGGGTCGGCCCGGAAGGTGCGCGCCGAGGGAAAAGTTCCCGCGATCCTCTACGGCAAGGGCCTCGATCCGACCGCGATCGCGGTGGATCGTCGCGCCCTGTTCGGCGCGTTCCACACCGACGCGGGGACGAACGTGCTGCTCGACCTCCAGATCGACGGCAAGAACGTCCTCGCGATCGCACGCGAGATCCAGCGCGATCCCGTGAGAGGGACGGTGCTGCAC
>JBOGWZ010000263.1:0-2726 GCA_050694075.1 Actinomycetota bacterium
GCCCCCTCGCAGCAACCTCACGGTCATGTTCCCCCCCATGCGGCCGAGCCCCACCATCCCTATCTGCATGTCCTCACCCGCTTTCGTTTAGCCTGTCGCTGTGCGCGAGACCTTCTCGGTGCCGGACGTGTCGTGCGGACACTGTAAGAACTCGATCGAAGGTGCGCTCGCGCCGCTCGAAGGTGTGTCCGGCGCGAACGTTGACGTCGACCGAAGGAGCGTGGTCGTCGAGTACGACCCCGACGTCGTCGCCCGGGAATCCGTGGTTCGGGCGATCGAGGACGTCGGCTATCCCGTGGCCTCCTAAACAGTCAGGAAACATTCCCCTCGCAGCTCGTCTTGGCTAGTATTCAAGGCCGACGATACGGGGGTCTAATGTCGCGGGTGTCGCTGTGGTGGAGAGGTGGCTTGCTGGCCGCGGTCTATATCGCCACAGCCAAGCTCGGCATCGAGTTATCGGTTGCTCACGGCGTCATCACGCCCGTCTGGGCCCCCACCGGTCTCGCCTTGGCCGTGCTGTTCGTCTTCGGGACGCGGCTCTGGCCCGGCGTGGCGCTGGGCGCATTCATCGCCAACGCGACCAGTGACGTCTCCATCGGGGTGGCCGCAGCCCTGGCGGTCGGCAACACTCTCGAGGCGGTCGTCGGGGCAGCGCTGCTGCGCAAGGCGCGCTTCGATGCGTCCCTGGAGCGCGTTAGGGACGTACTTGCGCTGGTCGTGTTCGGAGCGGTCGCCAGCACGACGATCAGCGCGACTAACGGCGTCACGACCCTGTGGCTCGCGGGGGAGATCCCCTTCTCCGCCTATCGTTCGGAATGGTTCCTGTGGTGGTTCGGGGACGCGATGGGTGACCTGCTCGTCGCTCCTGCGCTGTTCGTGTGGTTCGCCCACTTCAAGAGGCGGATGTCCGTGCGGGTGGGGGCCGAGGCCGTCCTCGTGCTCGCCGCGATCGTTGCAACGAGCCTGCTCGTGTTCATCGGCGGTCGCTGGAGGTATCCGTATCTCCTCTTTCCCCTGCTTATGTGGGCCGCGCTCCGCTTCAAGCAACGCGGAGCGACGACAGCCATCTTCGTCGTTGGCGCGATCGGAGTCTGGGGAACGGTGCGCGGTTCGGTCGTCGTTGGCGGGGCCAGCCCGACCGAGAGCGTTCAGATACTTCAGGCACTCATCACGATCGTTGGCGTGGGCCTCTACGTGGTCGCGGCGAGTCTCGCCGAACGCGAGGAGGTCGAGCGCTCTCTCGGGGTCGCCCATGCCAATCTCGCGGAGGCTCAGGCGCTCGCGCACATCGGGAGCTGGGAGTGGGATGTGTTCACGGGTCGAGTCGTGTGGTCGGACGAGATGTACCGCATACACGGCTTTGAGCCGGGCGCCTTCGAAGTCTCGCTGGGAAGAGCCCTGGAGCAGGTGCCGCCGGAAGATCGAGCGCGCATCGAGATGAGCATCGGGAACGCACTCGCGAGGAAGAGCGACCACGAGCTGGCCGAGATCAGGTATCGCGTCCTCAGGCCGGACGGATCAGAACGGATACTGAGTGGCAAGGGCTTCGCCTACTTCCGAGACTCGGGCGCGACGCGGATCGTCGGCACGGTAGAGGACATCACCGAAGAGGTTGCTGCGGAGCGCACCGTGGCCGCGTCCCTCACGCGGGAGCGCGAGGCCGTCGCACGGTTGCGAGAGATCGATGAGGCGAAGAGCACGTTCATCTCCGCGATCTCCCACGATCTGCGCAGTCCGCTCGCGGTCATCGCGGGGTTTGCTCAGTCGCTCAAGAAGTTCCCGCGTCTGTCCACGGAAAAGATCCTCGACATCGTGGACCGGATCGAGAAGAATGCCCTGCGCTCGGCCAAGATCATCTCCGATCTGCTCGACGTCGACCGTCTGTCGCGGGGGGCGGTCGCCGCGGTGAGAAGCTCCACCGACGTTTCCGACATCGTGGTCCGGGCCATCGACGATCTTGCGATCGAGGACCGCGAGGTCCACGTCGACGCGCCTTCTGGGACGTCCTGGGTCGACGAAGGGCTGGTCAAGTCGATCGTGGAGAACCTCCTGACGAACGCGGTGAGCCACACCCCGGAGGGAACCCCGATATGGGTGCGCCTCGATGTCGATCCGGGCGAGGTGCTCCTGGCGGTGGAGGACGCGGGGCCCGGCATCCCCGACGAGGCCAAGGCGACGGTGTTCGACGCCTTCCACCGAGGACCCACCGAAGGCGGCGGCAGCGGTCTGGGCCTCTACCTGATCTCCCAGTTCGCGCAGCTCCACGGGGGCCGGGCGTGGGTCGAAGACCGTTCGGGGGGCGGGGCATCGTTCAAGGTGCTTCTTCCGTGCAGACCGGAGGCGCAGGCGGACGTCGGCGCCTGACACCCATTTCGATCGCCCCAGCTCCCTCCATACGGGAGCTCCGGCGATCAGTTCGCGAAGCCGCCGCGGTGAACGACGTCTTCGAGCGGCCTGCGGCCGCGCGCGATAGCGCTGCCGCGGCGCACCTCGTCGGGATGGGGGTAACCGAAGCCGAGGGCCCCGATGGGCCGCGCCCCGGAGGGCGCCCGCAACCACCGCACTAGCTCCTCCTCGCCGTGGAATATCCCGAACAACCATCCCCCCACGCCCTCGTCGACGGCCGCGAGGAGCATCAGCATGGCGGCCATCGCCGAATCGAGGTCCCAGTAGGGGACCGGCCACCCCTCTTCCACGTCCATCCCGAGCCCGTGTTTGTCGGGGGC
>JBOGWZ010000264.1:0-2659 GCA_050694075.1 Actinomycetota bacterium
CGGAGGGAGGCGCGAGCACGGCGGCGCACAGCAGCGCGGCCATCAGCGCAACGAAGAAACGGCGCATGGGTCTGCGACCTCCTGGGGGATCCTTTTGTCCGACATCTGAGATTTCTGTGCGCGGCGGCGCACTCCTGCCCCTCCCGGTAGCCGCCACACCCCGCCGCCGGGACCGGGCGATCAGTCGGGGAGGTTGTCGCAGGAGGCGGCGCCCAGCTCCGAGACCTCCTCCTCCGACGGCGATAGCACGAGGTCTGAGCCGGCGCCCTCGTCGACTCCGAGCTCCACGCCCGGACGCAGAGGGATCCCGAACGGCCGGCGGGGCCACGTCACTATGGCGCGCCGGACCCGCTTGCGCAGGAGGAACCGGCGAAGCTCGAAGCCGGCGGCCTCCGCTTGTCGCTCCCACTCGTCGAGCAGATCGGTGACGCTATGCCAGCTCGGCCTGCCGACCCAGTCCACGTCGATGCCCCAGACCCATGCCTTCATCCGGTCCCCGAGCGCAGACACCGCACCGCCCTTCCGTCCGACATCCATCGCGGCCTCCGCGGTGGCGAACGACTGCGGGCCCCACCCCAGCTCGTATGGGATCAAGCAGCGCGTCATCCCCTCGGCGCTGAAGAGGATCGGCTCGGTGCGCAACAACTCGCCGCGCCGCTCGAGGGCATTAGAGGCATCCTCGAGCGTCATGCCACCGAGGTCGAGCCCATCCACCGTCACACCGTCGTGGACCCGTCCCGCACTCAGGCCGAACTCCACGACCGCCGCGTAGCCGAGCACGCCGACGACGACGAGCGAGACGATGAGGATCCTGGCGGGACGCGACAGGTTCACGGTGACATTGTGCCGGAGGCCGGGATCAAGGTGCGTGAGCGCACGCCTCGGCCCCCCACAGCCCGACATCGGACTCACGGGCCTCCTTCTGGAGGGACACGAACAGCTCTGCGTGTCGCACGTTGGGCGGATACGTATACGCGGACGCGTAACCGTTGAGCACCAACCTGGCGTTCGCCATCTCGTCGCGCAGATAGACGTAGCGAAGGAGCCGTCCGTAGCCGTCCTCGTTCTCGACATCCTTGACCAAGCGCACTCGCTCCCCCTCGAGAAGCGCGGTCGCGGCGGCCGCCGCCTCCCTACCGAAACATTCGACCGGAGTGCCCGGCCGCACCGACTCCGGAGAATCGATCCCGATTAGGCGAACGTCGTAGGTCGCCCCCACTGCCGCGCTTCCCGCACCGGGACCATCCGCGCGCGCGGTGATCATGACCTCGACGGTGTCGCCGTCGATGGCGCGCACGACGGTGCCGGTCTCGAACCCTCCCGGTTCCGACGGAAACGTCGCAGGGGCCTGGTGGGCGAGCGAGACCGCCGGCCCGCACGCCGTCAGCACCAGGATGACGACCGCCAGCGCTCGCATCCCTACAAGCTAGGCGGGGACAGGAGGATCCGATGTGACGCGCGCCACACCCGCGCAGGACAATATGAGTCTTCTCCCGTCCCTCTTTCAAAGGAGGCCCAGATGAGCGACCGCCCCGACCCCGGCCAGATCGCGGAGGCGATCGACGGACTTTCCGACGACCAGCTTCGAGCTCAACTCAAGGACATGGGCGAAGACAAGATCCTCCAGGGGATCTTCGACGGGATGCAGGAGGCATTCGTCCCCGAGAAGGCCGCGGGCGTCACCAGTGAGATCCAGTACGACATCAAGGCCGATGGTGAAACCAAGCAGTGGACCGTGGCCTTCGACGACGGGAAGTGCCGGACGCAGCAGGGACCATCGGGCGACCCGCGATTAACGCTCGAGCTCGACATCGTGGACTTCGTGCGGTTGGTCGTCGGACAAGTCGAGGGGCCACAGCTCTTCATGACGGGCAAACTCAGGCTGAAGGGCGACATGATGTTCGCCATGCAGATGCAGGCCTTCTTCGACCGCAATCCCTAGGCGCACCCGCCGTACCTGACCTGCGGGTCAAGTGGCTATCCACTAGCGTCGCTCGTCTGATACCGGGGGAGAAGAGGGACGCGACCCGAAGGGGGAAGCATGACAACGAGCATCACCGACCTCCAGGCGGTGGGCCTCCTCGACCGCACCAAGGAGCCACATCTCACGGACAAGGGCCGCGAGTGGCTGCGCGTCCTCGAGGACCTGACGACCCAGGACGTCACCGACCAGGCCGAGGCCGCCGCCGACCTGGTCCTATCCACGAACGGGCTCTTCCGCTAGGTAGCCGATAGATCTGCGATGGAGCCCGGCCCCCTCACGGGGGCCGGGCTCCATCGCGTCCGGGCAGGAGTTCGGGCTACTGAGGGCGAAAACACCTCTTCGGATCATGGATGCGCGCCCCGGTGGCGCGACGCGACCCGGGAGGACTCATCGAGATGCGGAAGACGATAAGGAGCGGCCTCGTCGCGTTTCTCGTGGGGGCGCTCTGCGTCGGGCTGGCGTGGGCCGGCTCGGGCCTGGTCCCCATATCGACCGAGGAGGACCCCCTCCAGTCCGAAGACCTGAAGCCGGGCGCGCAGACGCCTGTGGGTGAGGGCGCGTCCGAGGCCGTCGCCCCGACGGCCCTAGAGCCCGGCTTCTACGCAGGCGCCGCCAAGGTATCGATCGAACCTCGCCCGGACGAGTACGACGGGACGTGGGAGACCGACTACGACA
>JBOGWZ010000265.1:0-2643 GCA_050694075.1 Actinomycetota bacterium
CGACGAGCACCCACGCATCTTCCGGATCGCAGGACGCACGAACTGCTCGAAGGACACATGTATCGAGACGGGGTTGCCGGGCAGCCCCAGGAACGGCGTATCACCGATAGCCCCGAGCACGACGGGCCTGCCCGGTTGCATCGCGACCTTCCATAAATCGATCCGTCCAAGCTCCGCTACCACTTCCTTGACGAAGTCATAGCGACCGACGGCGACCCCGCCCGACGAGACGACGAGATCGGCGACCTCGCCCGCGCGCGCGAACGCTTCGACCACCGCCGCTCGATCATCGGGAACCGGCCCGAACGGAACGACCTCGCCTCCGGCCTCGTTTACGAGGGCGGCGAGCGCCACGGAGTTCGAGTCACGGATCCGTCCGGGCCCGGGGGTCACCTCGGGCGGAACCAGCTCGTCGCCGGTTACCAGCACCGCCACCTTCGGCGCCTTGTGCACCGGAAGCGGCGAGAACCCCATCGACGCGAGCAGCGCGAGCTCGCCGGAGCCGAGCTCGGTACCGGCCCGAACGAGCAGGTCACCTTCGGCGAGATCGTCACCGGCGGGGCGGACGTTGCGGCCCAGTGGCGTCGCGCCGCGCACCACGACGTTGCCCCCAAACTCCTCGGTCTCTTCGACCGGGACCACCGCATCGGCGCCCGGGGGCACGGGGGCCCCGGTGAAGATGCGCGCAGCTGTTCCCGGGAGCACCTTGAGATCGCCCGCTTCGCCGGCTCGCACCTCTCCCACGATCTCGAGCTCGGCCGGGGACGACTCCGACGCCTCCCCCGCGTCGTCTCCCCGCACGGCGTAGCCGTCCATCGCGGAGTTGTCGAAGCGAGGCAGTGGGTGTGGGGCCGCGAGATCACGAGCCAGCACCAGTCCCAACGCGTCCTTCACCAGCACGTCGACGACGGGAAGCGGGTGCACCGCAGCGAGCACACGATCGCGCGCCTCCTCGACGGTCAGCATCGAATCGCTAGTCGAGGTCGGTAGCGCGCTCCGCGAGCCATTCCTTGAACGGCTTGGCGAGGTCGTCGCGCCGCAACGTGAGCTCGATCGTGGTTTTGAGGTAGTCGAGCTTCTTTCCCACGTCGAAGATCGGCCCCTCGTAGACGTAGGCGTACACCGATGCCTCTTTGGCGAGAAGACTGATCGCGTCCGTGAGCTGTATCTCTCCTCCGACCCCGGGTTCCGTCCGATCTAGCACGTCGAAGATCTCGGGAGCGAAGACGTAACGACCGCGGGATGCGAGCTGGGAGGGTGCCTCTTCGGTCGGCGGCTTCTCGATCATGTCCCGCAGCCGCTGGACATTGTTCTCAACGGGCTCGCCGTCGATGATGCCGTACGCGGACACGTCCTCTTTCGGCACCTCTTGGACGGCGACGACGCTTGCTCCGTAGCGGTCGTAGGCGGCCATCAACTCGGGCAGCAACGGCACCTCCTCGCCGCGCGGTTCCGGGACAAGTTCGTCACCCACCAACACTGCGAACGGCTCGTCGCCGACGTGATGCCGAGCGCAGGCAACCGCGTGGCCGAACCCAAGTGGCTCCCTCTGCCGGACGTAGTGGATCTCCGCCAGCTCGGCGATCCTCCGGATCTCCTCGAGCTCCTCGATCTTTTCCTTAGACTCGAGGTACCGCTCGAGCTCGAAGGCTCGGTCGAAGTGATCTTCCATCGTTTGCTTGCCGCGGCTGGTCACGATCACTATGTCGCTGATCCCCGCGCGCACTGCCTCCTCGACGACGTACTGGATCCCGGGAGTGTCGACCACGGGAATCATCTCTTTGGGCTGCGCCTTGGTGGCCGGAAGGAAACGAGTGCCCAACCCGGCCGCGGGGATCACCGCCTTGCGCACGGACATGTCGGTGAGCCTAACCGTTACTTGGCGACCTTCAGCCCGGGTGTAGGTCCCTCTTCCGAGACACGCACACGATCCCTTCCCTCGCGCTTCGCGCGGTACATCGCGCCGTCCGCGGACTCGACGAGCCTCTTGTACGAATCCGCATGCTCGGGGTAGCTCGCGACACCGATCGACACGGTGAGCTCGATGGGAGTCTCTCCGGAGCCGCCGAATGGTTCAGATCGCACCGAGTCGAGGATCTTCTCGGCGGTAGCCGTCGCCCCGTCTACGTTCGTCTCCGACAGCAGCGCCACGAACTCCTCGCCCCCGTACCGGGCGAAGGTGTCGACCTCTCGAAGGTTCCGGTTGACCCTCTGGGCGAACTCGATCAGGATCGCATCGCCGCGCTGGTGGCCGAACGTGTCATTCACGTTCTTGAAGTTGTCGAGATCGAGCATCAGCACGCTGAAGGGACGGTCGAACCGGACCGCGGTCGCCAGAACCTGGCGGAACTGCATCTGAAGATAGCGACGGTTGAAGACGCCCGTCAGCCCGTCGGTCAGGGAAAGACGGTTCGCTTCCTCGTGCAGCGTGACGTTCTCGAGCGCGACCGCTCCCTGTTCAGTGAGGAACTCGAGGGTCTGCACATCCTTCTCCGTGAAGGGCCGCTTGCCCGGCGTCCGGTACAACGCGAAAACGCCGTAGATCCGGTCGTCGTGGTAAAGCGGGAGCGCGAGCACGTTCGGGAACGACGGTTCTCCGCGCGCCGGGGGGGGTCCTCCCGGCACCGGTACCAACGTCGTGAT
>JBOGWZ010000266.1:0-2639 GCA_050694075.1 Actinomycetota bacterium
CGAAAGGCGAGGTGGAGGTGGACGTCGAGTACGCGCCGCGGCCCGAGTACGGGCTGATAGAGCCTCTGCTCGCCCCCACGGCCTACGGGATCCGTGCCAGGGGCGGCGCCGCCGTGCTGCTGTTGTCGTCACCGGTCACTCTGATTGTGCACGGCGCAACCGCGACTGCGCGCGTTGCCCTGCGCGAAGGGGAAACGCGTGTCTTCTCGCTGCACTACCACTCGACATCAGAGACGCCATCGGAGCCCTGGGGACAGGAGGAGGGCACCCTGAGGCTCGACGACACGGTCAACGCGTGGCGCACCTGGGCTGCCGCGCACCAGGCGTACGAGGGGCCGTGGCGCGATCTCGTGCACATGAGTGGACGCCTGTTGCAGGCGCTGACCTTCCAGCCGACCGGCGCCATCGTCGCCGCGCCGACAACTTCGCTGCCGGAAGAGGTCGGCGGTGAACGCAACTGGGACTATCGCTATGCCTGGGTTCGGGACGCGAGCCTGACGGTCGAGGCCCTGTGGGTGGCGGCATGTCCCGATGAGGTGGATCGCTTCTTCGACTACATGACGGGAGCGGCGGCGGCACAGCTGCGTGGCGGCGCCGACCTACAGATCATGTTCGGCATCGGCGGTGAGCACGACCTCACCGAACGAGAGCTGCCGCATCTGAAGGGATGGCGCGACAGCCGGCCGGTTCGAGTGGGCAACGGGGCTTGGAGTCAGAGACAGCTCGATGTCTACGGAGAGCTCCTGAACACCGTCTACCGGCTCTCCGATCAGTTCTCGGAGCTGGACGAGGCGACCAAGGGCTTCTTCGTGGAGATGGCGGACACCGCTGCCGCTCGATGGACCGAGCGGGATCAGGGGATCTGGGAGGTGCGGGGCGACCCGCAGGACTTCCTCTACTCGAAGCTCATGTGCTGGGTCGCGCTCGATCGGGCCATTCTCCTGGCGGACCGCCTGGGGGCCGGAGACCGCGTCGATCGCTGGGTCAAGACGCGCGACGAGATTGGCGACGCGATCCTCCAGCACGGTTGGAACGACCGGGCGAAGGCTTTCACCCAATCGTTCGGGTCAGAGGAGCTCGACGCCTCCTCACTCATGATCCCTATCGTCGGGTTCCTTCCGGCTAAGGACCCGCGCGTCCTCGCCACCATCGCCGCGATCGAGGAAAGGCTGACAGACGAGCATGGGCTCGTCTTCCGCTACCTGTCTGCCGATGGGCTCGAGGGCGAGGAAGGCACTTTCCTGCTGTGCACCTTCTGGCTCGCTCAGGCCCAGGCTCTCGCGGGACAGGTCGATAAGGCGAAGGCGACGTTCGAACGCGCGATCGCGTTCGCCAACGATCTCGGACTACTCGCCGAGGAGGTCGATCCCGAGACAAGGGAGATGCTTGGCAACTACCCGCAAGCCTTCAGTCACATCGGCTTGGTCAACGCGGCGTGGGCCATTTCGCAGGCAGAGAAGGGCCTGACGCCGGGCGGCAGCCCACTCGAGTGAAGTCTTCGTATCGGTGATCTAGGAAAGGAGCAGCGTGAAAGCGATAGCGGTCTACCCGGGCAAGGCGGAATCGGCTCATCTCGCGGATGTGCCGGAACCTCGGATCGATGCGATCCCCGACGGGCGCGGCGTACGCGTGAAGATCCTGCGCGTCGGGCTCGACGGCACGGACATCGAGATCAACGCGGGCGAGTACGGAGCGGCCCCGCCCGGGGACGACTTCCTCGTGCTCGGGCACGAGAGCTTCGGCGTCGTCGAAGAGGTCGGTCCGGCGGTGACAGAGCTGTCTCCCGGCGATTACGTCGTTGCCATCGTCCGGCAGCCGGGTGGCAGCATCTACGACGCGATCGGCTTAGCCGACATGACCACGGACGACACCTACCACGAGCACGGCATCAGCCTCGTGCATGGCTTCCTTACGGAGTACTACGTCGAAGCCGCGGAGAGGTTGATTCTCGTACCGCGGGAACTGGTGGACGTCGGTGTCCTTCTCGAACCGACCTCAGTGGTCGAGAAGGGGATCGCGCAGGCGTACGAGATCCAGCGCCGCCTCAAGGTGTGGCAGCCGCGGCGCGCCGTCGTTCTCGGAGCCGGGACCATCGGTCTGCTCGCGACGCTCGCGTTGCGTCTTCGCGGGCTCGAGGTGGTGACCGCGGGGCTCGATGAACCTCCTTACCTGAACTCGGAGCTCGTCGAGGAGCTCGGGGCACACTATGTCAGCACCAAGCAACAGAGCCTCGAGAAGATAGCGGGAGAGTTCGGACGACCGGACATCATCTTCGAGGCGACGGGGTTCTCACCTCTGGTCTTCGAGGCCATGCAGCATCTCGGCAAGAACGGCGTCCTCGTCCTGTCGAGCGTGACGGGGGGAGATCGAAAGATCGAGGTGCCTGCGGATGTGATCAACCTGTCGATGGTTCTCGGTAACAAGGTAGTCGTCGGAACGGTGAACGCCAGCCGCGCCAACTTCGAGCAAGGTGTCGCCGACATCGCTCTGTCCGAGGCCCGTTACCCGGGGTGGTTGTCGAAGCTCCTGACCCATCGGGTCGATGGACTGAGCGGATGCGCGGAGGCTTTCGAACGACTCGGTACTCCCGGAGCGATCAAGGTGTACGTAGAGGTGGCGCAGGAGCAAGGCGACAACGA
>JBOGWZ010000267.1:0-2616 GCA_050694075.1 Actinomycetota bacterium
GGGCGCAGACCCCTCAAGCGTTCAGGACCCAAGTGCTGCGCGCGGCACACGAACGAGCTGAGAGCGAGGGTCACCTCGCCACCGACGACGCGGAGCTGGTGGAGCGCTACGGAGGCACGATCGCGATTGTCGAGGGCTCCCGCGCCAATCTCAAGATCACCTTCCCGGAGGATCTCCAGCTGGCCGAGGCCATCGCGGAGGGTCGCAGGTGATCCGCGCCGGTCTTGGCTTCGACGCGCATCCGTTCGCTGCAGACCGGGCGCTGGTGATCGGGGGCGTCATGTTCCCAGATGCCCCGGGATTGTCGGGCCATTCCGATGCCGACGTCCTGTGTCACGCGGTCGCCGACGCCGTGCTGGGTGCGGCGGGGCTCGGAGATCTCGGCCAACGTTTTCCGGCGGACGAACGCTGGGCCGATTCGTCGAGCCTGGAGATCCTCGTCGCCAGCGCCGAGGAGGTGGGTGCGGAGGGCTGGACGATACAGAGCGTCGACGCGACCGTGATAGCCGAACGACCACGACTGTCGCCGCATCGCGCGGCGATGGAACGCAACATCGCCGAGGCACTGACGATCGCTCCGGAGCAGGTATCGGTCAAGTCGACGACGACCGACGGAATGGGTTTCACCGGCCGGGCCGAGGGGATCGCGGCGCTCGCCGTGGTCCTTGTGGAGCGGGCTAGGGTTGGTCGATGATCCGCGTCTACGACACGCTGAGAAGGAAGGTCGTGCCACTCGAGTCGCGCGACGAGGGTCGCGTCGCGATGTACGTGTGCGGACCAACCGTCTATGGCTACACCCACATCGGCAACGCGCGCACTTTCGTCTGGTACGACTTCCTGCGCCGTTACCTCATCTACCGTGGATTCGATGTCACATTCGTTATGAACTACACGGACGTCGACGACAAGATCATCGAGCGTTCCAAGATCGAAGGCATACCTCCGGAGGGTGTTGCCAAGAAGTACGCGGCGGCGTTCGAGCAGGACATGGCCGCGCTGGGCTTCTCGGGGCCGGACGTGCTGAGCCTGGCGACGGATCACATCGACGACATGATCAAGGCGATAGAGAGGCTGATCGAGAAGGGCGCGGGCTACGAAGTCGGAGGAGACGTTTTCTTCTCGGTGGAATCGTTCGAGGGTTACGGGAAGCTATCGAAACGCTCGATCGAGGAGATGCGCTCCGGCGAACGCATCGAGCCCCATCCGGGCAAGCGCCATCCCGTGGATTTCGCCCTGTGGAAGGCCGCGAAGGAAGGAGAGCCATCGTGGTCCTCCCCCTGGGGGCCCGGCCGCCCGGGGTGGCACATCGAATGCTCGGTGATGGCGACGAAATACCTCGGCATGGGATTCGACCTTCACGGCGGAGGGCTGGACCTCGTGTTCCCGCACCACGAGAACGAGATCGCCCAGGCGGAGGCCGTCGCCGAAAACGAAACCTTCGTGCGGACGTGGGTGCACTCCGGTCTCGTCCAGATGGAGGCCGAGAAGATGTCGAAGTCGCTCGGCAACATCGTGTTGGCGCGCGAGGCCGTCGAGAACTATCCCGGCGAAGTGGTTCGCTACTGGTGCCTTGCGGGCTCCCTTCGGAGCCAGCCGACATTCTCTGAGGAGACGCTTCAGGACGCAGCCAACTCGTACGATCGCTGGAAGACGTTGGTCGAGGCCTCGGCGCATCTGCTGGGCGAGGACATGCTTTCACCGCCGAAAGCCGCACGCCGTCCGCTCGACGAGCCGATCGAGGACGTTCCGGGAGGTCCGTATCTGCAACGGTTCGTCGATGCGATGGACGACGATTTCAACTCGGCCGAGGCGTTCGCGGTGGTCCACGAGCTCGTTCGGGACGGCAACAAGTGCCTCGAAGGTGCGCAGCGCGAGAACGAAGCCGATCGCGCCGTGCTGGTTGAGCTACTCGCAGCCTTCCTCGAGCTGACCTCTCTGCTCGGCTTCAGGTTCGCCCCCGAGGAGACGACTTCCGCTCTGACCTCGGGGCTAATCGAGTACCTGTTGCAGCTGCGCGAGGAGGCGCGCGCGGAGGAGGCGTTCGCGCGGGCCGACGCCATCCGTGCCCGGTTGCAGGGGCTGGGGGTGGCCGTGGAGGACACCCCCGCGGGTCCACGCTGGCGTCTACATGGCGGCCCCTAGCGCAGAGGATCCTCCCGTAGTTGCCGGGCGCCGGCCGGTGTTGGAGTTGCTGCGAGCCGGAAAGCCTGCCGAGAAGATCCTCATCCAACGAGGGCTCGCCCCCTCCAGCCTCCTAGCGGAGATCCGGAAGCGTGCCGCCGAGGTGGCGGTGCCGGTCCGAGTCGTCCCTCGGTCCGAGATCGACCGCGTGGCTCCCGGCATCCACCATCAGGGGATCGCGGCCGTGGCCGGTCGTTACCGCTACGCGCCCTTGGAGGATCTCCTGGCGCGCCCCGATCCCACGCTGTTGTTCCTCGACGGGGTGATGGACCCGCACAACCTCGGGTCCCTGCTTCGCAGCGCCGACCAGGCGGGCTTCGGCGGGGTCGTGATCCCCGCCCGCAGGGCCGTCGGGGTGACGGCAGCCGTGCGTCGGGTCTCCGCGGGCGCCGCCGAGGTGGTGCCCGTCGCTCGGGTGAGCGCAGTCTCCGCCGC
>JBOGWZ010000268.1:0-2587 GCA_050694075.1 Actinomycetota bacterium
CAGCCGGCTCGGCGAGGCGATCACGTTCCTCGAGAACGTGTTCACGTTCTCGACGGGCGAGATCCTCGGCGTCCTCGCCCTGCTGCTCGGCGTCGGCACGCTGGTGGGGCTGATCGGGTCCGGCCTTGCCCTCAGGCGCTTCCTCGAGGTCTGAGATCCCGGCCCATTCCACCCCCCTAAAGGCCGGGCGCCCCGGCGCCGACTCCTACCTAGTCGACTTTGTCGCTTTTGTGGCTGTTGTTGTTCATGTTGAATCTGTTAACTAATATGAAGGGAATGAGCCGAATGGAGGCCGGACGCCGCACGTGGACGGCCCTCGCTCTCATGGCCGCGCTCGCGGTGGCCGCCGTCGCGCCCGCCGCCGCCGGCCCCCAGGACCGGTTGCGCCGCAACGAGGAGAGGCTGGAGCGGATCAACCGGCGCCAGACCGCCCTCGACGCCAAGGAGGGCACCGCCCTCGATCGGCTCGCCGTCATCGACGCCCGGCGCGCCGAGGCTGAGGGCCAGCTCCAGCGCCTGGATTCCCGGCTGAGCCGCCTGGATAACGAGATCCGAGAGACTCGCGACGAGCTCGCCGCCGCACAGCACCGGCTCGCGCTGATCAGCGACGAGCTCCTCGACATCCAGAGCAGGCTCGTCGCCCGGACCGAGCTCTTCACCGAGCGCGCGGTCGCCGCCTACGTCGCGGGGCCCTCCGCCTACCTCGACGGGCTGTTCGAGGCGGCGACCTTCGCCGATGCCTTGGACTGGTCCCGTTACCAGCAGAGCGCGCTCGATTCCGACTCCGAGCTGATCGAGCTGATCGAGGTCCTGCGCGACGAGACCGATGCCCGTCGTCTGCTGGTCGAGGAAAAGCGGGGAGAGATCGCTCGCGAGAAGCTGAAGCTCGAAAGGGCGCGAACCTCCGTCGCCGCCCTTCGGGCCGAGAAGGCGGATGTGCTTGCCGTGAGGGAGGCGGCCGTCGCGGCCAAGCGTGCGGTGCTCGGCGACATCCGCGCCAGCCAGGCCAAGCTCCAGAAGGCCGAGGAGCAGCTCGAGCGCGACTCGGCCAGCATCGAGGCGCTGCTTTCGGGGTCCTCGACCGGCTTCCCGGCGGGCGGGGGCCAGCTGCTGTGGCCGGCCAACGGCCCCGTCACGTCGGGATACGGCTATCGTACCCACCCGATCTACGGTGACACGCGGCTGCATACGGGCATCGATATCGGCGCGCCCTACGGCGCCCCCGTGATAGCGGCGGATGGGGGCAGTGTGGTCTTCGCCGGCGTCATGAGCGGCTACGGCAACGCCATCGTCGTGGACCACGGGGGCGGGCTCGCGACCACCTACAACCACCTGTCGTCGTTCGGCGTCTCGGACGGCCAGCACGTGCGCCGCGGCCAATACGTCGCGGCGGTGGGCTGCACCGGGTACTGCACCGGCCCCCATCTGCACTTCGAGGTCCGGGTCAACGGAACCCCCGTGGACCCGATGCCCTACCTCCGCTAACTCAGCGACTACCCTTTAGCCATGGAATCAACCCGCAGGCCCTGGATCGCGGCGCTCGCCGTCGTCGCTCTGCTGCTGTCCGCCTTCTCGGCCGGCTTCCTCGTGGGTGGGCGACGAGCGAAGGTGGATCCTCTATCGGCGGAGGGCGGAGCGCGCGGACTCGCGTCGATCCGGGACGCGTTCGACGCGATCCGTGCGAGCTCGGTGGAGCCGCCGAGTGAGTCCGAGCTCTCGCGCGGCGCCATCAAGGGGATGATCCGGGTGCTGCGGCGGTCCGGCGACCCCTATGCGCTGTTCTACTCGCCAAACGGTTACCGGTCCTTCCAGGAGCTCACGAGCGGGAGGTTCTCCGGGATCGGGGTGTGGCTGAAGGAGATGGGCAGGGAGCTGGAGATCGTCTCCGTGCTCCCATCTAGCCCCGCCCTCGGTGCCGGCCTGAAGCGAGGCGACGTGATCCGCAGCGTGAACGGCCGGCCGGTGGAAGAGATGACGGTGGACGAGGCGGTCGCGCACATCAAGGGCCCCCGCGGCTCGCGCGTGACGTTGGGAATCGATCGCGAGGGCGCGCAGACGTTCGTCACGGTCACGAGGGCCTCGATCCAGCTCCCGAACCTCAGGGCGCGGGTGACGGAGGAGAGTCTCGGCTACATCCGGCTGTTCGGCTTCGCCCGGGGCGCGGGCGAGCAGGTGAGGGACCGGGTCGAGCGCATGACGGAATCGGGAGTCGAGGGAATCGTGCTCGACCTGCGCGACAACGGAGGCGGCCTCTTCTCGGAGGCCGTCGAGGTCGCAAGCGTGTTCATCGAGGACGGCGAGGTCGTCACCTACAGCTCGCGCGTCGACGACGAGGTCACCTACGAGGCGGAGGGCGACGCCTTCGAGGACCTGACGGTGGTCGTCGTCGTCAACGAGGGCACCGCGAGCGCGTCCGAGATCGTGGCGGGGGCCCTTAAGGACACCGACCGCGCGATCGTGGTGGGCGCGCAGACGTACGGCAAGGGCTCGGTCCAGGAAGTCGTCCCCCTTCTCAACGCGAGCGCGCTAAAGCTCACGACGGGCGCCTATCTCACTCCGAGCGGCCAACGGATCAATGGTGAGGGGA
>JBOGWZ010000269.1:0-2578 GCA_050694075.1 Actinomycetota bacterium
CGAAGGCATCACCAACAAGATCAAGGTCGTCAAGCGCTGCGCCTACGGGTTCACGAACAAGGAGCGTTATCGTCGCAAGGTTCTGCTGGCGTGCGGCCGCCGGATCGGCTAGGGCGCTGTGGCCCACAGTCGTTCGCGGAGAACCCCCTATAGGTGGCTCACGTGCAAGTCGGCATCAGTCGGCGAGCGAGACGCCGCGCTTCAGCAGCTGTCTCGCGATGATCAGGCGTTGGATCTCGGAGGTCCCTTCCCAGATGCGCTCGACCCGCAGCTCGCGGTAGAAGCGCTCGGCGACGTTCTCGCGCATATAGCCGCGGCCCCCGAAGATCTGAACGGCCCGGTCGGCGACGTGATTGGCCATCTCCGAGGCGAGCAGCTTCACCATCGAGCAGTGTGCGTGCTGCAGCTTTGGGTCCGCCCCCTCGTCCATCTCCTTTGCGGTCGTGTAGGTGATCTGGCGAGCCGCCCAGAGCTCGGTTAGGGAGTCGGCGAGCATGAACTGGATCGCCTGGTGGTCCGCGATGGGCTTGCCGAACGCCCGCCGTTGCTTGGCAAACTCCGACGCCTCGGCAATCAGGCGTTCCGCCGCGCCGCAGCAGCGGGCGCCGATCATCAGTCTCTCGTAGCGGAACCACTCGTGAGCGAAACGCATCCCGTCGCCCTCCGCGCCGACGATGTTGTCGGCCGGCACCCGCACGCCCTCGAAAGCCATGATCGGGTGATGGTGTCCGAACGTGTGGGTGTAGGAAGGGGTGCGGACGACGCGCACGCCCGGCGCGTCGAGATCCACCAGGAACAACGCGTGCTCTCCGCCGGGCAGCTTCGCCTGGAAGAAGCAGTAGTCGGAGACGTTGGCCGAGGTGACGTGCCACTTAACGCCGTCGAGCACGTATTCGCCCCCGTCACGGCGCGCGGTGGCTTCGATCGCATCCACGTCCGAGCCGGCGTTCTCCTCGGTGATCGCGTAGCACTCGTGCCTCTCGCCGCGCACGGTCGGGAGGAAATACGTGTCCATCTGATGCGGAGTCGCGACGTCGCAGAACCATCGGGGCGGCGTCGTCACGACCCACCCCAAACCGTTCGTGACGCGGCCGATCTGCTCGGACACCAGCACCTGCTGAAGGAACGTGAGCCCGGCCCCCCCGAATCGCTCCGGGATGTTGATCGCGGTCAGGCCGAGCTCGGCCGCCCTCTTGCGGTGCCCCGCGACGACATCGTCGGGGAGCTCTCCCTCGTTGAGCTCGGCCTCGACCTCGTAGGGGATCAGGTCTTCTTCGACGAAGCCGCGCGCGACGTCCCGTATCTCGCGGTCTCGATCGGCGAGCATCATCGATTCCATCTTCGCATCCACCGCCTGCGCCTTACGTCTCTCACGATGACGCGCGACGCGTTGCGCGCGGGGAGCGCCATCACTCCGCCGCCGGGATGAGTGCCCGATCCACACAGGTAGAAGCCATCAACGGGAGTACGGTAGTCCGCGTAGCCGGGTATGGGACGGAACGAAAACATCTGGTCCGGCGTCATCTCACCCTGAAAGATGTTGCCTCCCAACAGCCCAAAGCGCTCCTCGATGTCGGGTGGCGCCAGAACCTCCGTGTGCTCGACCGATGCCTCGATGCCGGGGCAGTACTCCTCGAGCGTCGACACGACCTTTCTCCCGTAGCGCTCACGCTCTTCGTCCCACGTCGTATCCACAAGCTCGTAGGGACCGAACTGCGTGAAGGCCAGGGCGATGTGCTTCCCCTCCGGCGCGAGATCCGGCTCGAAGACCGTGGGGAACACAACCTCTATGTAGGGATGCTCCGACGTCCTCCCGTACTTCGCGTCGTCCCACGCGCGCTCGAGATAGTCGATCGACGGGGAGATGGCGATCAGTCCGGTGTGAGGGTCGCCGGGAACGTCACCGTCCCATGCCGTGGGCTCGGGGAGCTGGGACAGCGCGAGGTTGACCTTCACCGAGCCCGACCGAGTGCGATAGCGACGGACGTCGTGCGCGACCTCAGGCGGCAGGTGCTCTTCTCCGACGAGATCGAGATATGCCGTCGTCGGGTGCGCTCCGCAGACGACGATGCGAGAGGAGATCTCGGTGCCGTCTTCGAGCACCACTCCTTTCGCTTTGCCGTCCTCGACGAGGATGCGAGCTACGGGTGCGTCGGCGCGGAGCTCCGCGCCGCGGGCGCGAGCCGAATCGGCGATGCAGCGGCTAACCGCTCCCATTCCCCCATGAACCCATCCCCACGCGCCGGCCTGCCCGTCGACCTCGCCGATCCAGTGATGCATCAACACGTACGCCGAGCCCGGACTCATGGGACCGCACCACGCTCCGATGATCGCCTGGGTCGCGAGCGCGCCCTTGACGCGCTCGTCCTCGAACCACTCGTCGAGCAGGTCGGCGCCGCTGATCGTGAAGAGCCTCACGACCTCTGCGACGTCGCGTCCCGACCATCCGCGCAGCTTTGCCGCAAGCGAGGCCCACGCGGAAACGTCCCGGAGCGTGAGGTCCGGCGGCACCACGTAGAGGAGGTCGCGCAGCAACTTGGTGATGCGTTCGAAGTAGCGATCGAACTCGATGTAGGCG
>JBOGWZ010000270.1:0-2575 GCA_050694075.1 Actinomycetota bacterium
CGGCTGTCCGAGGGGGTACGCGCCTGCGAGGTGCTCCTCGCCGGCTACACCCGGCTCCCGCTCGACGAGCCGATGCGGTCCGAGGTCGTGGGCCGTGCGTGGTGGGTCGAGTCCACGCTCCGATCGTGGCGATGGCTGCTCGACCGGCTGGCGGATCGCTTCACGAGCGAGATGGGCCGAGCCGCGACCGAGGACGAGGCGAACCCGATGGAGCAGGCGCTGCGTCAGGTCGCTCCCTTGCTCTTGGGACTCCAAGCCGGGAGCCTCGTCGGACAGTTGGCCACCGAAGCCGTAGGTCGGTACGACTTCCCCATCCCTCGCGACGACGAGGGAAACCTTTTCCTGTTGTGGCGCAACGCCTCCGACGTCGCGCGCGAGTACGGGCTCGAGGACGCCGCCTTCGTCGAATGGCTGGCGCTGCGCGATGGCTCCCGCCACTTGCTCGTCAAAGCCGTGCCCTGGCTCTCTCGCTACCACCGCAGCCTTCTCGTCGCGTTGATCGAGGCGATCGAGATCGACGTCTCGGACCTCGAGCGGCGGCTCGGTGAGCTGCAATCCCGCGGCATGGACGCCCTACAGGAAGGCCTCTCCCCCGATCAGATCGTCCCGGTGGTCCCCACCGAGCGACACCGTCGCGCGCTCGACCACCTGCATGCGATGGTGGCGTTGTTCGAGGGATACGCGGAACATTCCTCCGAAGCGGTTGCCTCCAAGGTGGTCGGGGACGCCGCACGCATCGACGAGGGCATGGCGCGCCGCCGCGCCTCCGGGAGCTCGAGCGAGACGATGCTGTCGGGCATCCTGGGGATCTCGATCGACCGCAAGCTCGAGACGTCCGGGACGACGTTCTGCGCGGCGGTCGTCGATCTCAAGGGGGTCGCGGCGTTGAACCGGGTATGGGACGCACCGGACAACCTCCCCACGCTCGACGAGATCAAGGACCCCTTCGCGTGGATAGAGCGCGTGCTTTAGCGTACTGATCGCACCAGCTCCCTCTATGCGGGAGCTCATGCGATCAGTTCGCATGTGAAGACGATGGATAAACAGATCGTCTACGGCGACTCGGTCATCGAGGTGCGGCTTCCCGAGCGCACGATGGTCGTCTCTCCCGGCGTTGCATTGCCGCTCGACCCCACGCCCGACCTCGACGGGGCGGTGCGCTCCGCTCTCGAGCAACCTCTCGACCGTCCGCCGCTGCGAGAACAGGTGAAGGCCGGGAACCGGGTCACGATCGCGTTCGACGACGCGACGGTGCCCTGTTACGCGCCGCTGTGGGCGGCGGCGATACCTGTGATCGTGTCCGAGTTGGAGCGTGGAGGCGTGAGACGCGAGGATGTCTCGCTCGTATGCGCGAACGCGCTGCATCGAAAGTTGAGTCCCGATGAGCTCGCGCGGTTGCTCGGTCAGGACGTGGTCAGAGAGCACGGCGCCCGGCTCTTGTGTCACGACGCCGAGGATCCCGACGGCATCGCGTCCCTCGGCTCCACGCCGTCCGGCTACGACGTCGAGCTGAACCGCTGCGTCGTCGACTCCGACCTCCTCGTTTATCTCAACTGCTCGACGATGCGCGGCTTCTCCGGTGGATGGAAGTCCGTGTGCGTCGGGCTGTCGAGTTACCGATCGATCCATCACCACCACACGCCCGACATCATGAGCATGAGCTTCGACCGCAACCGGATGCACGAGATGTTGGACGAGATGGGTCGGCTCGTGGACGAGAAGCTGGGTACCGAACGCATCTTCAAGGTCGAAACCGTGCTGGCGAACCCGCTGCAGCTACACGATGTCTACGGAGGCAGCGTGTGGGCCACCCGTCGCGCCGTGATCGACAAACTCAGGGCCCACCAGCCGGCCCGCCGCGATCTCTTGGAGGAGTCGGTCGACGTCGTCGTGTACGGCGTGCCGGAGTGGAGCCCCTACGCCGCGTTCTCACACACGAACCCGATCCTCGACCTGATCTCCACCGGCCTCGGGTACCTGGGAGGCATGATCCAGGCGCTAGGCAAGCCGGGATGCACGGTCGTGCTGGCCACCCCGTGCAAGCCGCGCTGGGACTCCACTCACCACGCCTCCTATCCCGAGGTGTGGAAGAGAGTGCTTCCCGAGACGCGCGACCCCGACGAGGCGCGCGAGCGCTTCGAAGGTGAGTTCGCGCGGCGCGACGACTACATCGAGAAGTACCGGTTCGAGTACTCGTTCCACCCCACCCACGGGATCATGGCTCTCTATCCGCTCAAGCGGCTGCGTCACGCCGGCCGAGTGATCGTCGCGGGGGCCGAGGACCCGTCGGTACCCCAGCACTGTGGTTTCGACAGCGCGTCGGATGTGGAGACGGCGATCGCGGTGGCCGAGGAGGCGCACGGAAGAGACTGCTCGATCGCCCTGGTCGATTACCCCCCAGCCTTCAACCGCCAGTAACCCTCACGCCGAGTTGCATCTGAGCCCCCTATACGGGGTTCTCCGCGAACGACGGTGGGCCACAGCGCCCTAGCCGATCCGGCGGCCGCACGCCAGCAGAACCTTGCGACGATAACGCTCCTTGTTCGTGAACCCGTAGGCGCAGCGCTTGACGACC
>JBOGWZ010000271.1:0-2560 GCA_050694075.1 Actinomycetota bacterium
GCCCGGTGCGATATCGGTCTCCGTCGGATTGGTGGCGCCCGTGACCGTGAACGAGACGCCATTCTCCTCGCCGCGGAAGTCCTCGACCGTGATCCCCTCCCATTTCGTCACGCTGAAGGCATCGGAGACGAGTTCGTAGTCGCGGTCCGCTCCTCCTTGGCGGTACCTCCCGGCAACGACGAAGCGGTAGTCGCCTTCGGGGACCTGGGAAGCGCGCGGGTCGATGCTCGCCCGGGGGCCGAAGTCGAACGCCTCGAAGTTGGCGGTCCAGCGCCATTCGTGCTCGCCGCCCCACGTCTCGAGCACGCCCGAGACCGCCTCCGGGAACTCGAGGAAGGTCTGGACCTCACCGGACTGGTCGCCGTAGAAGGTCCACTCGCCATCGTCCAGCCGCTCGACCCGCACGAGGGGGTTGTCGACCGCGTTGGAACCGCCGATCCACGAGAACTGCGCGGCGTCGAAGCGCGAGATGTCCTTCGGTTGCTCCAGGACCTGATCCTCGAGCGTGGCCGGAACCTTGTCCTCCGGCAGATTGGCATACCAATTGTCGTACACGCCGCTGGAAGCCCGCCCGAGCGCGACCGCCAGCGCCTCCTGGCGCGCCTCGTCCGCCGCCTCGAGCCTGTAGTAGGGATCCGCGGCGAGCCTGTCCGGCGCGCCGCTGAGCGCGCCCGCCATCCACACCATGCGAGTGACCATGTAGTCCGCGGTGTGGGGGCCGTAAGAGGTAAGCGACTTGCGATAGTGATCGCGGTTCATGTACTCCCGATAGCTCACCGTGTAGCCGTTGTAGTCCCCGGCGTGCCCGATGCCGACCGCGAGCTTGTAGCCGTGCTCGGCAGACAGCTCCTCCTTGGTGAAGTTGCCCTTGATGTCGGGCGGCTCGTAGGGCTCGGAGTTGGCGAAGGGGACGTAATCGAGCGCGTCCCAGCCGTCGGCCGGGTTGTGCACCTGCGCCTTCATGCGCTGGTAGTAGTAGTCGGAAACCGTCGTCTTGCCACCCGGCCACGTGCACGTCCACGTCGTGTCCTCATTGGGAACGCAGTCGTACTCGGGATGGTCGGGATCGCCTCCGTCGTAGTCGAATCCGTCCCAGATATTGCCGACGGCATCGTCGGCGCGGCTCTCGAAGTTGAGGATCAGGTCCACCTGTGCCTCGCACGCGCACGAGCCGAGAACGACGTCGCCGACCTTGACCACCTGCAGGCGGAGCCTGTTGTTCTCCTCGACCGCCATGTGCGCGGGGCCGTTCAGGGGGCCGTGCTCTGGGATCGGTACTCCGAGTTTCTTGAGACCTTCGTAGATGGCCACGAGCGTCGGGTCGCGCTCGCCCTCGTGGATCTCGTGAAGGACGTCGCCACACGTCGGTACCCCGGGTCCGTTGGGCTTGCCCGTCGCCTGGTTCTCGGTCCTGCAGTTCCACACGCTGGGGTAGGGGTGTGAGATCGGTCCGGGGATCCATCCCTCCTCGTAAGCGTCCACCTCGAAGGAATCCGAGTAAGCCACCTGTCCGGCGCCGGCGCCGATCTGATCGAAGGCGGCAATGATCGAATCGGCCAGGTAGCGTGCGCCTCGCTCGGCCTGTGCGTATCCCATGTGCGCCCACGCCCGTCTGGTCCCGTCGGGCAAGTAACGTCCCTGCGGCACGTCCCAACCCTCGTAAGGGCCCTCGGAAGAACCAACGTCGCCCTGGCTGAAGACCATCGGGGCGCCCGTCTCTCGCTGCACGAAACGTTCCAGAGGCGCGAGAAAGTCAGCGGTTATCAGGTCATAACCATCAAGCGATTCCGGATGCTGTCCATGGTTGACCCACGCCGCGACCGGGTCTCCACTGGCCGCGTCGTCGAAGCGCATCACGACGATGCCCTCGTCACCGAAATCGCGAGGGTAGCCGCCGGGAGTGTCGTCGTCCGCGATCTCGGGCCCGGGGATGTTTGCCTTGAAGATGTCGTGCTGGACCGTTGTCGCGCCCATGCGAGCCGAGACCATGCTTGCCTCGGCCTCCAGGATCGCCTCGGCCGTTCTGCGCGCCTGGAACTCGAATGCTCGTATGTCGAACGCATCCTGGAAGAGTTGAACGCCCCACGCCATCGAGTAGACGTATGGCGACGAGTGATTGTGTGTCGCAGCGAGAAGGATCCGGTCGTACGTCACCTGCGAGCCCTCGGCTGCGAGGATCTGCGCCGTCCGGCGCTGGAGCATGTCCTGTGCGAGGTAGTTGTCGTTCTTCACGAGCGCAACTCGCTCTCCGTTGCAACCCTCGACGACGATCGCGCGGGTGAACAGACGCGATTGCACGCCATAGGAGGGCGCCCGCTTTACATGGTGGGCGTGGGGGTCCATCTCCTCGGCGCGGTCGTTGGCGTACTGGCCGGCCGAGACGCCGACGTGCCAGGTGGCGTCGGCTTCTCCGTACCCCGCCCTCACGCATCCTTGGTCCACCGGCTCCTGGGCGCGCACGGACGGCAGCATGACCAGCAGCAGCGAGAGCGCGCTGAGCACGGTGAAGACCCGGCGGGACATGCTCGGTTAGTTCGCCCTCTCAGCCGGCGCTTCCTGC
>JBOGWZ010000272.1:0-2557 GCA_050694075.1 Actinomycetota bacterium
GCGGCCATCTTGGCCTGTACGCCGGCGTAGAACTTCTCCCACACGCGGGGCACCCCGAAGAAATACGTGGGTTTGCATGCCTGAAGATCCTCGAGAAGCGTGTCTATCGAGCCCGCGAACCAGGTCTGAGAGCCGTAATAGATCTGGAGCAGGTGGCTGATCATCCGCTCGGCGATGTGACTGAGCGGGAGATAGGAGAGAGCGCGCGCGTTCTCCGGATCGCGTATCGGGATGTGCGCCCTCGAGTGCTCCGCGGTCCACCAGATGTTCGAGTGCGTGAGCATCACGGCCTTCGGCGGCCCCGTGGTGCCCGAGGTGTACACGAACGTGGCGAGGTCGTCGGGTTTGACGTTGCGAACCGCCTCATCGAATCGGGGATCCTCGACGCCGGTGCCAAGCGCCAGGAACTCGGCCCAGGAGAGGACGAAGTCCTTGTCGGCATCCTCCACTCCGTCGAAGACCACGACCTTCTGCAGCTTCGGGAGCTCCGAGCGCATCTTCAGGATCTTCTCGAGCTGCTCGGTCGTGTCGACGAAGGCAATCTTTGAATCGGAGTGATTCACGATATAGGCGACCTGATCCGGCGAATTGGTGGCGTATATCGCAGCCGTCGCTCCACCGAGGGACATCGCGCTCACGTCGGTCATGTGCCACTCCGGCCGGTTGGCGGACAGAAGACTGATCTTGTCCGAGTGTCCGAAGCCGAGCGACAGAAGGGCCTTGCCGGCGCGCCTGACGGTATCGCCGTAGTCGCTCCAGGTGACGTCGGCCCACCCTCCGTCCTTCTTGTAACGGAACGCGGACTTGTCCGGGTGGCTGCGAATGCGCTCGTGGAAGCGCTCGATGATCGTCTGGGCCATCAGGGGTCCCCCCTTGAGCTGGGCCGGCTGAGCAACTTTTTCCGAGTCTAGAGCTATCGCCCAGTGTCTTCCAAAGCGGCGCGGATGCGGTCGGGTATCGGAGGGTGACTGAAGGCCAACGCGACGGCGGCATCGGGGGGGCGCAGGTCGGCCAGGTTGGAGAAGGCGAGTCGGCGGAACGCACGAACGGCGGTGGATGGGTCGTCCGTCAGGCGCACCGCGATCTCGTCCGCCCGGGCCTCGAAGCGACGGGACACCGCCGACTGAAGCGGCAGCGCGATCACTCCCATCACCGTCGCGACCAGGAGCAGCAGAGGCAGCGCCCGGACGTCGGAGACACCGCCTGCTCCCCCCCACGACCAGAAGCCCGGCCGGCCCCCGAGCCACGCCAGGGCCGCGAACCCGACGAAAAGTCCGGCCGAGGCGAGGACTACGTTCTTGAGCACGTGGTCCTCCGCCTCATGGCCGAGCTCGTGAGCCACCACGAACGCGACCTCGTCCTCGTCGGCTTCGGCCAACAGCGTGTCGTACAGGACGACTCGCTTCGTCTCGCCGAGTCCCGCGACGTAGGCGTTCTCGGTGGTCGTGCGCTTGCTGGCGTCGGCCACAAGGACCCGATCGGCGTTGACACCGGCATCCGCGGCCAGGGCCACGATGCGTTGGCGCAGGGCGGCGTCCTCGAGCGGAGTGAAGCGATTGAACAACGGTGCGATCACCACCGGCCACAGGAACGTCAACAGCGCCGTAAGCACCGTGAAGGCGCCCCATCCCCAGAGCCACCACAGACGCGGTTGCCAGCGCACCACGCCGAAGAACGCGATCGCCGACACGACCGCGAGCACCGCCGCGACTCCCAGCGCCCGCGCTGCGTCCGATAGCCACCCACCGAGGTCTTGCGTCGAGAGCCCCCACGCCTGGCCCATCGCAAACCCCCGCACGTAGCCGAGCGGGAGCCGAGCGACGAACAGGGTCGCGGTGACGACGATCGCGAACACCGCCGCCCGCGTCGCCCACCCTCCGGGCAACCGCTCGACGATCCGGTAGGCGCCGGCCCGCGCCAGCACCAGTAGCACGCTGACCTCGAGGACGAACGACAGCGCGAGCGCCAGGTACGTCGGCGCTCGATAGGCACCGTGGCGCGCGACCTGCTCGTCGGTGAAGCGCGCCCCCTGGGAGGGATCGGTCGCGTCCGAAGGAGGTTCGGCGCGCCGCACTTCGGCCGGCGTGCGGGACAGGATCCCAACCGCGAGCGCGACCGCGGCCGAAAGAACCGCGATGACGAGGGCAGCTCGCACGAAGCTCATGCCACAAGAGTAGTTAGCGGCGCCGGCGAGGTTCGACCCACCCCAGCTCCGCCGCCAGGTGGTTGAGAGCCGTGAGTCGCTCGCTTTCGGAGTCGAACTCCCATTCGGCGAGCCCGCGTCTCGCGCCGGGAAGGGCCAGTCTGACGACCCACTTTCGCCCTCGCGCGCGCCTCACCGCATCCCACGCCGCGTCGAGCTGCTCGGGAGGCACCGTCACCTTGCGCCTGCGCAGGTTCGCGCGCACCGCGTCGCCGAGGCTCAGCGAAGAGGTCCCGAGACGGGGGCGAACGAGTCTGGCTCGTTGGGCGCGCGTCGCCATCCCCGCCCTCTCCCACACGATGGGACCCTCGAAGCGCTCCACCCAGGCGGGGTCCACCCCGGCTCTCTTCGCCA
>JBOGWZ010000273.1:0-2556 GCA_050694075.1 Actinomycetota bacterium
GACCTGGCAGCAGACCGACCCCACAACGAGATGGCACCGCCAATGGAGGCGAGTCCCAGGCTGTGCAGGATCGTGCTGGTGAAACCGATCCTTCTTAGTAGCAGCGCGACTTTCATCGCATCCCCTTTCGTTTCCGTTTCCGTGGTACTCCGGGTTGGTCGCGCGGCGCCCGCCGCAGGGAGCGCCGCGCTTCGCTCGGGCTAGTAGCCTCGAGACCCGTCGTCTCCGTGGTCGTGGGCATTGCCGGCCTTCGCGAGGCCCCGGCTGACGATGTAGCCGGTGGCGACGGCGCCGACGATGAGCCAGGCCCGCGGTGCGTCGAAGTTGTCAGCGACCGCGGCCGCGACAACGTCACCGCGATCACCGCGATCATCGCCCAGAACTCCGTCGTGAGCGGCGCCCACTTCGTCTCGAATCGGCGACCGGTCAGGCGGGCGCCTGCTCGTTCGGCCCGCTCACCGAGCGTCCTGTCGGTTAGATCACGAGTTGCCATGGACGACCCCTTCCCTTCGTCGTTGACAGACCACTCTGCGCGGCGCCTCCCGTTCCAAAACCTGGTCCGCTTCGGTATTCCGAGTGGTACTAGCGTGCTCGCCCGAACGAGACTCGGCCGATGGCGAAACAGCCCACATCTCCCGGCCGGCCGTTCGTGCAACGGCCGGCGCGCCGCCTAGTTGGATCGTGATCTGGGATCAGTCGAGCGCGCGATGTCCTGTTCGCCGGGATGCTTGCGGACGACGTGGAAGCGCTCGGTCTCTACTACGACACTCTCGATGTCCTGGATCGAGTGGCCGGGAACGACGGCGAACGTGGTCGGGTCGGCCCGAAGCTTCTCGTACTCGATGACCGTTAGCGACATCGCGTCCTTGCACTCCTCAACGCCGCACTCACAGAGGAACTCGATCTGGTCCTCCTCCGGCGACCTGACCTCTTCGATCCGCTCGTTCACCTCGCGGAACAGGGTTTCGTTGCGCGCCAGTCGATCTTCACGATTCACGGGTCTTCTCCACGACGTAAAAGCCTTCATGATGTTCCACGATCCCTTCTCCTTCGACACGGGGATGACCGGGAACGATGGCGGAGCGGTTCTCGCGAGCACGGAGTGCGCTGTATTGCTCGAGCGTCAAGTCCACGCGGCCCCTACAGAACGCGTCTGCGCACTCGCAGAGAAAGGGCACGCGCTGAGCTTCGGGCAACGTGATCCTCCACGGCTTGTTCCAGGCGTTCATTCGGCTCGCGGAACAGGGTCTGGTTCTCGGCCAGTCGTTCCTCGCGCACGATTCGTGCCTCTCTCTCACACACACACTCGCGCAGCCCGTAAACCCGGCGCGTCTGCCTGCCTCTTCCGAGTCGATACAGGCGCGGAAGAGGCGCTGAGACGTCGACCGGTGTCGAGACCATCCCCCGGGGAGTGAGCGGCAAGGCCGCCGGCCGACGTCGATTGCGCGAGAACCGCGTGGACAACTTCGCGGGCCGGAAGGCACACATCCCGGCGCTGAGCGTTCACGCTGATCGCCGCGTCAGCCGCTGCGAAGCTCGGGCGTGGAAGGAGCACCTCCCATCGCGGCCGCTGTGTTCCTCACCGGTCACGCTAGGCGGCGCGGTGGGATGCAACCAGGCGCAGCACAGGCCGACCGAAGACGGAGACGACGCAGATCTACCTGTGCCGGCTCGAACCCGAGCGGCCATGGAGCGCGGGCGGGGTCTTTTCTTGGGCTCCCCGTTCGAAACCCTGGGGCAGAAGGCGCGGACCGGATTCGAACCGGTGTACGAGGCTTTGCAGGCCTCTGCCTAACCTCTCGGCCACCGCGCCGCGAGCGAAATCATCGTACCGAGCGAACTTTTCACTTGAGAGGACTGGCTCAAGCTGCGCAGAATGCAGATACGCGCGCCGGCGTGAACCTTGTCCCGGGGTTGATAGCGCGTCGGCGTGCGGGAGCCCCGGCCCCCTACCGGGGCTCCACCTTGTTCGAAGCTCGATTCAGCAGGTCGCCGCGGGGCGGGCGGATTCCCTTGGGCGGCGCAGGCGCGCCAGGAACGTGCGGCGCTCCTCCCGCCGGGCCTCGCCGATCCGGGCCCCGAGCTCGCCGGCACGCGCGAGCCGGAGCAGGTCGGAGTGGCGCGCGCGTGCGTAATCAAGGTGGACGTCGGGATGCTGCATGAAGCCTCCTCTCACCACCTACAGGACGCACGGGCGGGCCGCGATCTTCCCTCCCGGCGCCGATTCCGCTTTCATAGCCCCGTGGAGCTACCTTCGCTCCCCGACGCCCGCCTGGTCGCACGCTGCCGTTCCGGCGACGAGGATGCCTGGCGCGAGCTCGTCAGCCGCTTCTCGCGCTACGTCTACGCGATCTGCTCGCAGGCCTTCCGCCTACGCCAGGACGACGCCGAAGACGTCTTCCAAGAGGTCTTCGCGCGCGCGTACGAGCACCTCGAGCGCCTTCGCGACGACGAGGCGATCCGGCCCTGGATCGGACAGCTCACCCGCCGGCTCTGCATCGACCGGCACCGCGCGGGCGGCCGAGAGGAGCTGTCGGGGGACGAGCCCGCTCCGCC
>JBOGWZ010000274.1:0-2540 GCA_050694075.1 Actinomycetota bacterium
AGCGCTACGGCGTGAGGGACGAGAGGTTCCGGCGCTTCCGATACGGCGTCCAGGTCAACTCGCTGGGGCTGACGTCGGCGCAGCCGGAGAACAACGTCTACCGCATCCTCCTCGAGATGCTGGCGGTTACCCAGTCCAAGGACGCGCGCGCCCGCGCCGTGCAACTCCCCGCGTGGAACGAGGCTCTCGGGCTCCCGCGAGCGTGGGACCAGCAGTGGAGCCTGCGCGCTCAGCAGATCCTCGCCTACGAATCAGACCTGCTCGAGTACGACGACATCTTCGAGGGCTCCAAGGTGATCGAGGCCAAAACCGACGAGATCGCAACGGGGGCATGGGAGGAGTTCGAGAAGGTGCTCGATGCCGGAGGGTCGGTGGAGGCGCTGTCCTACATGAAGGAGCGGCTCGTCGGCGCACACGCGGCGCGCCGGCGCGCGATCGAGACGGGCGAACAAACCGTCGTCGGGCTCAACGAGCTCACCGAGGGCGCACCCTCACCGCTCGTCGCCGGCATGGAGGAGATGGCGTTCGAGAAAGTGGATCCGGCAGCCGAGGCGGAACAGATCGAGAACCTCGAGCGGTGGAGGAAGGACCGCGACGACGCGCCCGCTCGCACGGCGCTCGCCCGTCTACGCGAGGCCGCATCGAGCGACGAGAACCTGCTCCCTGTGTCCATCGAGGCCGCGTCGGCCGGAGTGACGACCGGCGAGTGGGCCGACGCGCTGCGCGACGTCTTCGGCGAGTACCGGGCTCCCACCGGCATCGGTGCGCGTCTGTCCGGCGGACAGCCCTCGGGCATCGCCGACATCCGGGAAAAGGTCGACGCCGCGCGCGCTCGCCTGGGGGTCGAGAAACTCCGCATGCTCGTCGCCAAGCCGGGGCTCGACGGACACTCCAACGCCGCCGAGCAGGTCGCGCTGCGGGCCCGGGACGTGGGCTTCGAGGTCGTCTACCAGGGGATCCGTCTCACCCCCGAGCAGATCGCCCGCGCCGCGGTCGACGAAGACGTGCACGTGATCGGGCTGTCGATCCTGTCGGGCGCGCACAACCTGCTGGTCCCCGAGGTGATGGACGACCTGAGGGCCGAGGGCGTGGATCCGTCGACGGTGCCCGTCGTCGTGGGCGGGGTCATACCGGAGGAGGACGCGGCCAAGCTCCGGGAGCTCGGGGTGGCCGCCGTCTACACGCCCAAGGACTTCGACCTGACCCGCATGATGGGCGAGATCGCCGACCTCCTCGGGCAGTAGCTCGGGCAGGAAAGGAACCCCTCGGAGCGAACCCTCCCTGCAGGACGGGCGAACCTCAGGAGGGCTGAAGTGCGCAAGACGGCGATCCTAGGACTCGCGGTGCTCCTCGCCGGGGTGGTGGTCCCCGCGGACGCGGGTCCCTCCCACGGGGGCATCTCCTCCAACAACGTCGAGTTCATCCGCCACATCCCCATCTCGATCGACGGGGTCGGTGGCCGCGTGGTCGGCAAGTGGTTCTACACGAACGATCAGAACAAGATCATGATCTTCGACATCTCCAAGCCGGAGGACCCGCAATTGACGGGCGTCCTCCCGATGCCCCAGGAGTGGCTGTTCTCGCGCGAGGACCTCGACACCAACGGCGAGATCCTGATAATGCCGAACACGGCGGGAGCCGGCAGCGTTCCACCCGACGGACTCGGCACGCTCTACGTCATCGATGTCGAGGACAAGAGCAACCCTCAGATCGTCGGCACCGCGCCAGGGGGGCAGCATACGCAGTCGTGCATCCTCGACTGCAGATGGGCGTACGGGTCCGATGGTGCGATCCACGACCTCCGCAACCCCGCGAAGCCGAAGCGCTTGAAGAAGAAGTGGGGTGAGGGCCTGCCGGCCCAGGGAGGACACGACGTCGAGGAGATCGCGCCCGGCATCGTGCTCACCGCGACCCAGCCGATCATGCTGCTGGATGTGCGCAAGAACCCCACCGAACCGAAGCTATTGGCGCTCGGAGCCAACGACGATGGACGTTTCATCCACACCGTCAGATGGGCGAGGGGCACGAAGGACAAGTTCATCGTCGCGGGCGGTGAAACGAACTTCCGTGCGCGCTGTGGAGAGAACAACGGTGCCTTCATGACCTGGGACGCGTCCAACTGGCGCAAGACGCGCACGTTTAACATGATCGACGAATACCGGATGAAGAACGGGACCTACACCGACGGGAACCCGACCGTGAACCAGGGCGGATGCTCGTCGCACTGGCTCGAGCCCCACCCCGACTTCCGCAACGGGGGGATCGTCGCGGTCGCGTTCTTCGAGCACGGCACACGGTTCATCGACGTTTCGCCGACCGGAAAGATCAAGGAGATCGGCTACTTCATGCCGTGGGCCGGCTCGACGGGGGCGGCCTACTGGGTCACCGACAAGATCGTTTACGCGGTCGACTACAACCGCGGCATCGACATCCTGCGGTTCAAGGGCAAGAAGTGATGCAGGAGCGCGAAGAGTGACGACGAAACCCCTACTACGGGAAACTGGGCGGACCCAAGGACGGTAGTCATGCGCAAGATCACG
>JBOGWZ010000275.1:0-2535 GCA_050694075.1 Actinomycetota bacterium
CGAGCCCCTTCAGGCGGGCCGCCAGGCCCTCGAGATCGTCCGAGCGACCCAGGCCGGCCCAGGTCGTCTCCACCGTCCTGCCCCCGGCCGCGGCCCGGACCGCCGCCGCCTCCGTCGTGAACTCCGCAGCCGATGCCTCCCACGAGTTCCAGCCGTCCGCCCTCTCTCCCGCCACGCGGATGATCTCGTCCGTGCGCCCGGCCACCCACACCGGAGCCCTCTCCCCCAGGCGCGCACGCACGACGTCCACGGTGTCCCGGAGCTGCGCAACCCGCGCCGCACCGGACAGGAAGGGAAGCCCGAACGCCATGTTCTCGTCCCGGCTCGCCTCGTCCCCGCTTCCGATCGCGACGGTGAGCCGGCCGGGCGCGACCGCCGCGACCGTTTCGGCCATCTTCGCGAGAACGGCCGGGTGCCGAAGTGTCGAGCGCGCCACGAGCGTTCCGACGGTGATCCGTTCGGTCGCGGCGGCGACGAAGGCAAGCGCGGTCCAACATTCGAGGATCGGTCGCTGCTTTCCCCCGCTCAGCGGCCAGAGGTGATCGAACACCCAGATCGAGTCGAGCCCTGCGGCCTCTGCTCGGTTCGCTCCCCCCACGAATGCGTCGGGATCGCCGGTGAACTGCGGCAGGGTCACCCCGACGCGGATCACGACGCGTTCACCATCAGGTAGCGCACGAGGAACTCGGCTACTCCCGCGGAGAGAAGCGCGACGTAATACAGGCCGGTAGCAGACTGGATCGAGCGGATCTTCACGCACCGGCGCGCCGCCCAGACGACGATGCCGGTGAACACGACGAGCAGCAGCCACACGATGTAGAAGAAGACACCGAACGAATCCCCGAACCCGGGCAGGGCGGCGCCCTCAGTCGACGCCGACGACAACCGATCCGTTGCGGCCACGCCGCCGATGCCCGACACCGCGGTGGCACCGATGCCCAACGTCGTGGTGCGTTGCAGCGCCCACGGTTTGAGCCCCGGTTGGTTGAGGTACCAGTGTCCGAGAAGCATCCCGTTGGTGACGGCCCCGAGCAGCACCGCGCCAGATGCGATTAGGAGAGCGGCGGGGAGCTGTGACCATCCATCGAGTAGCTCTGCGATCGTCCAGAAGGCTCCCAGTCCCGCGACGACGGTCGCATAGCCCACCACGGTCCCGACTACGTCGGAACGGACGTACTGCGCGGCAACGAACAGCGCGCAGCCCACACAGACGAGGAGAACCATCGTTCGTTGGGATGCCGCCGGCGACGTGCTTGCCGCGTACGCGGCAGCTGCCGCCAGGGCCGCGAGCACGAGCGCGCTCCACGCGACGATCCGGAAATGCCCCCGCCGGACCACCGACCAAGACTGCGACCACGCGGCCCCGCCCACGAGACCGACGGCCCACTCGAGCAGTATCAGCGCGACAACCGCCTCCGCTCCCTCGAAACGAGGAGGGGTCATCTAGAGATCGATATGAGCCGTTTCAACCACCCGGGCACGAAAGAGCTCGAGATGTCGAGCACGTTGCGGACGACCTCGAGAACGTCTTCCTCGCCCTCCCAATGCTCGCGGACGATCTCGTCCGGGACGCGGTTGAGGATCTGGTCGAGCGCGAACGCCGCGATCACCAGATCGTCAAGGTGACCGATGCCGACGATGAAATCGGGGATCAGGTCGATGGGGGACGCGAGATATCCCGCGAGGAGGACCAACACGGCCTTGCTGCGCGCCGGGACCCGGGGATCGCGCATGAGCCGGAACACGAGCTTTACGAGGCGGGGGGCCAGCATCGCGTACTCTCTCAAGCTCGTCTGAGGCACGCGATCGGACGTGGGTTCCATCAGCGCGCCTCGTCGAACGCGAGGGCCGCGGCTCCGAGGATCCCGGCATCTCCTTTCAGAGTCGTGACGTCGAGTCGCATCGGGCGGCGCCGCTGCGCGGTCGTCATCTTGGCCAGCGCGTCGCGCGCCGGGCCGAGGAACGGCTCGCCTGCGCGCATGACGCTTCCACCGATGACGATGACTTCGGGATCGAACACGTTCGCGATGTTAGACAGTCCAACCCCCAGGGCCCGTCCGGCGCGCTTCAGCACCTCACGTGCGGTGCCGTCGTACTCGCGGGCCGCCTGAGCCACGTGGACCACGGTGATCGCGGCCGGGTTCTCGGCGAACGCGACGATGGAGCTGTTCGGATCGGACGCGACCGCCTCCTGGGCCATGCGCTCGATCGCCCGGCCTGATGCGAGCTGCTCCAGGCACCCGCGCAGGCCACAGTTGCACTGAGGTCCGTCGGGATCGACCACGGTGTGGCCGAACTCCGCCCCGGCCCCCGTGAATCCGCGCACCAGCCGACCGTCCACGATGAAACCGCTGCCTATCCCCGTCCCAACGGTCACGTATGCGACATGGTCCGAACCCCGCGCCCCGCCGTAGGCCCGCTCCCCCCACGCGGCGACGTTGGCATCGTTGTCCAGCACGACGGGCAGACCCACTCGGACACGGACGGCCTCCGCGACGTGAGGATCGTCGTACACGAGGTTCGGAGCGAACGTGA
>JBOGWZ010000276.1:0-2530 GCA_050694075.1 Actinomycetota bacterium
TGGGCACGGTGTTGCGATCGCGCCCGGAGCACGAGAAGGCAGCCGCAACCGCCGCCTTTCGGCGCGAGGTGGCGCCCCTATTGGCCGCCGGCACCCTGCGTCCGATCATCGACCGCACTTACCCTCTTGAACAGGCGGAGGACGCTTACGCCGCTCTCGCTTCGAACACAACGTTCGGAAAGATCGTGCTCGCACCCTAGACAGGAGGTGTCGGAATGGACCTCGGACTCGACGGCAAGGTGGCGTGGGTGCTCGGCGCATCGTCCGGTCTCGGTCGCGCCACGGCCTTGTCGCTGGCGCGCGATGGAGCCCACGTCGCCGTCTCGGCGCGGCGAGAGGACGAGCTGAAAAAGGTCACCTCGGAGATCGAATCGCAGACCGGCGCGCGCTCCGTCGCCGTTGTACTGGACGTCACCGATGTCGACTCGATCCCCGAGGCGGCGCGGCGCGTCGAGGCCGAGCTGGGCCCGGTCGACGTGCTCGTGTCGAACGCGGGGGGACCGCCTCCCGGAGGGTTCGAAGCGACCGACGACGAAACGTTCGGGGCCGCCTTCCGACTCACGACGGAGTCGGCGTGGCGGCTCGCGAAATCGGTCGTCCCCGGAATGAAAGAACGCGGCTCGGGGGTGCTGATCTTCCTCACCTCGTCGTCGACCAAGGAGATCATCCCGACGCTGATGCTCTCGAACACGATGCGCGCGGCCGTGGTCGGACTGGCGAAGACGATGTCGAAGGAGCTGGGGCCTCACGGCATCCGGGTGCTGTGCATCGCTCCGGGACGCATCGACACGGACCGCCTCAAGTCACTCGACGAGAACACCGCCAAAACGACCAATCGTTCACCGGACGAAGTGCGCGCCGCCACCCAGGCGCTGATACCCCTCGGCCGCTACGGCCGGCCCGAGGAGCTCGGCGACGTCATCGCGTTCCTCGCGTCGGAGCGGGCCTCGTACATGACGGGCACGACCGTCCTCGTGGACGGAGGCCTCCTCAACGGGATCCTCTCGTAGGGACCTCTCTCTTTAGAACTCGACCAGGGCCCCGCCCCCGTACTCGGCGGCCACGAAGTTGACGAAGAAGAAGCCGAAGAACACCACGTTCACAAGCAGGATCACGTTCCGCCACCCCGATGGCCGTGCCGCCCTCGGCAACTTGGCGTTCAGGTAGATCATGATGAACGGGAAGATCATCGCCCCGAGGTTCGACATGTTCGCCGATATCAGGATGAGGTCGGTCGACAACTCCAGGTGCAAGACGATGGAAATCACTACCGCCAGCAGGAACATGAACGGGTAGTAGAAGCGGCGGGGGTCTCGGCCCACCGCGCGGTGCAGGCGGGGGCTCGCGTTGACTGCATCGGTCATGTTGCGGACGAGCGCCTCGAATATCCCCAGCTGGGTGCTGAAGAGGATGAAGACGCCGATGATCAGCGCGACGTAGAAGAGGAAGTCGCCCTGCTCTTGCTGCAGCGCCTCGGCGATGAAGGTGGCGACGTTCGCGTCCGTGGGCTGCCGCCCGGTTACCTCCACCATCCGGGCCATCAGGATCGTGGGGAGCAGCATCCCGAGCAGGGCGGCGAGGAAGAACACGCCCCACAGGTCGAGGGTGAGAAAGCGCGTCCACCGCTTCCACAGCGCCGTGTTCCTCTCGTCGTCCGGGAACGTCGCACCGGTGGCGGCGACCTCCTTGCGCTCGCCGCGCAGCCCGGCGATGAAGCCGATTCGGTGGCCCATCCCGTAGCCCTTGTCGCGGTAGTGGTTCATCAGGTACCAGTTGAGGCCGGATGCGAGAGCGGTGAACCCCGCCAGTCCTCCGAGGAGCGTCGCGTCCGTCCCCTCGGGCGGCCTCTGGAACTTGAAGAACGCCGAGAACCCATCCCACCACGTCTCCGCGGGGACGATGAAGATGTCGACGAGGAGCAGGAACGTGAGGACGCTTCCGACGAGGAACCAGTTCGTGAGCTCGAGCGCGCGCGAGATCCGGCGCGCGAGCAGCGTGATGACGAAGATCACCGCGATCAATCCGATGGCCAGAAGTCGCGTCTCCTGGAGATCGGCATCTCCCGGGATGTCCCCGGTGATCAGGACGAACACGCCTTGGCCCGCGGCCGACGCCCAGCCGCCCCATATGAACGCGAAGAAGAAGATCAGAAGCGCCAGAGGTATCCACAGGAACGCGCCCGGAGGGGTCCGCCCGAAGCCCACGACGGGGACCTCTCCCGTGGCCATCACGTAGCGGCTGATCTCGTAGTTGTAGAAGACCTGAAGGATCGCGGAGACGAGCACGACCCACAGGATCCCGTCGAAACCCTGAGTGCCGACGGCGAGGGGGCCCAGGAGCCACTCGCCGCTTCCGATCGAGACCCCGAGCGCGATCAGGCTGGGCCCGATCGCGTACTTGATCGCCTCCTTGGGGCCGATCCGGGATACACCGAAGACCTCTTCGGGCGTCGGCAGGTCGGTTACGACCAGATCCGGACGGCTCATCCCCAGTGGGTAACTGCCCGTGGGAGCCACCGCCCCTCCGCCAC
>JBOGWZ010000277.1:0-2529 GCA_050694075.1 Actinomycetota bacterium
TGTCGAAGAGGACCGGGTCGCCCTTCCTCTGCGGAAGCTCGAGCGGCACGATCTCTTCCTTGAAGCGACCATCGAGAGTCGCCTCGTGCGCGCGCTGGTGAGAGCGCGCCGACCAGCGGTCCTGCTCCTCACGCGAGATCTTGAACTCGGCGTTGACGTCGTCCGACTGGTCCCCCATGTGCTTTTGATTGAAGGCGTCCCACAGTCCGTCGTAGATCATCGAGTCGATGACCTTGCCGTCCCCCATCCGATAGCCGGTGCGTGCCTTCGGGAGCAAGTACGGGGCCTGATCCATCGACTCCATGCCTCCGGCCACGACCGCAGAAACCTCGCCGGCTCGTATGAGTTGATCGGCGAGCGCGATCGCATTCAGACCCGAGAGACAAACCTTGTTGATAGTGATCGCGGGAACGTTCTTCGGGACCCCTGCCTTGACGGCGGCTTGGCGCGCGGTGATCTGCCCCGTGCCCGCCTGCAGCACCTGACCCATGATCACGTAGTCGACCTGTTCACCGGTGATACCCGCTCGGCTCAGCGCGCCCTCTATCGCGCGCGCGCCCAGGTCGACGCCGGGCAGACGCGAAACGGCTCCGCCGAACTTGCCGATGGCGGTTCGTGCGCCGGAGACGATGACCGAGCGGGACATGGGGGCTCCTTTCTCGCTCGTGAAGGCGTTAGAAAGGCTCATTCTACGAGTCCTGGGAGGGAGGCCACCGTGGGACAGGTATTCACGCATGGTCGTTGGGTCGTGAGGCCCGGCAGCGAGGGCGACTTCATGGCCGCGTGGCAGGAGCTGGCGGACTGGACAGGTAAGGAGGTCGCGGGCTCGCAGTGGGCGAGGCTGCTGCGCGACAAGAGCGAGCCGAACGTGTTCTTCAGCTTCGGCCCCTGGGACAGCGTCGAGGCCGTGGAGACGTGGCGACAATTACCGGGGTTCCAGGATCGACTCGCCCGCATCCGAGAGCTCCTCCAGGACTTTGAGGCCCACATGTGCGAGCTGGCCGGCGAGCTCCGATGAGCACCGTTTCGAGAACGATCGATGGGGCCGTCTGGACGGTCACGATCACCCGGCCGGAGGTTAGGAACGCCGTCGACGGCCCCACCGCGCAGGCTCTCGCCGATGCGTTCAGAGACTTCGAGCGCGACGACACCGCGCTCGTGGCGGTTCTCACCGGAGCCGGCGGGCACTTCTGCGCCGGCGCGGACCTCAAGGCGATGGCGAACGAACCGGAACGCGCGAATCGCGTGGCGCCCGACGGCGACGGCCCGATGGGACCGACACGTGCACGCTTGGACAAGCCCGTGATCGCGGCCGTCGAGGGTTATTGCGTGGCGGGAGGAGTGGAGCTCGCCCTGTGGTGCGACCTCAGGGTCGCGGCACGCAACGCAACCTTCGGTTTCTTCGACCGGAGGTGGGGCGTCCCTCTCATCGACGGCGGTACCATCCGTCTGCCTCGATTGATCGGGGCGAGCCGCGCGCTCGACATGATCATCACCGGGCGGCCGGTCTCGGCAGAAGAGGCGTACACGTTCGGGCTCGCCAATCGTCTGGCGGAGCCCGGAGGAGCACTCGACGCGGCCACCGAGCTGGCGCGGGACATCGCGCACTTCCCGCAGATGTGCATGCGGACGGATCGAGCTTCTGTGATCCAGCAGTGGGACCTCTCGTTCTCGGACGCGCTCGCTTGGGAGTTCGAGGGGGGGATGCAGGCAGTCGCTTCGGGTGAAACGCAGACGGGGGCCGCGCGCTTCGCGTCCGGAGAGGGACGGCACGGGGACTTCGAAAACCTCTCGTAAGATGCGGGCCCGATGCTGCGCAAGATCGAACACATCGCGCTCGCAGTGAGCGATCTCGACGCCGCCATCGCGTTCTATCGGGACGTATGGGGCCTCGAGGTGTCGCACCGCGAACGGGTCGAGGACCAGGGCGTGGAGGAGGCGATGCTCCCGCTCGGGAAGTCTCACCTCCAGCTCCTCGCTCCGACCGGACCGGACACCACCGTCGGCAAGTTCGTAGAGCGGCGCGGCGAGGGTCTTCATCACATCGCCTACGAGGTCGACGACCTGGAGAATGCCTTGGCGGAGCTCAAGTCGAAGGGCGTGAAGCTGATCGACGAGCAACCACGCCGCGGCGGGCGGGGACACATGGTCGCGTTCGTCCATCCCAGGAGCAACAAAGGACTTCTCGTCGAGCTGATCCAAAAGTGAGATCGCTGCTCAACACGACTTGTTCCTTCCCAGTCTTCGGGGCTGCGTCGTACTCTGCCAGCCGCTGCGTCGCACAGGCGCCCTCGCTCCGCGCAACCTTTAAGCCTCGCTCGGGCGTCCGTGCTCCTCGCGGCCTAGGGTGTGCTCCTCGCCCCCAGACTTGGTCGGCGCAGGTCGGCCTCCGCTGCTCAGGCAGAAGAGAAAAAGACCGTTGAACGGGGTCGAGGCTCCCTCCCCACTTCGCGTCCGGGAGTTTCGAAACCTTCTGCCCATCTCTCTGACGGTGGCGATCGGCTTCGGACTCGTGATCCCGGTGCTGCC
>JBOGWZ010000278.1:0-2521 GCA_050694075.1 Actinomycetota bacterium
CTTTAAGAGGTGGTCGGGGCCGCGACGTTCTCCGCGGCGGCCGCGGCCGCGACCTGCTCATCGGGGGACCGCAGCGCGACGTCTGCCGCGGAGGCCCGGGCCGGGACAGGCGCAGACGCTGCTGAACGTGAAGGCGGGTCGGTCCCTATCCAAAGGCCCTTCCGTTCGGTGCCCGTCCAACCCATCATGAAGATGCGGCGTGAGGAGGCATCGTGAGCGTTGATCTCAGAGTCGTGCTGCCCAACCGGCCCGGGGCACTTCTCGACGCCCTCGACGCGATCGCGCAGGCCGGCGTGGGCATCGACGGTGTCTCCGGGGACCTCCGGCCGGGGGAGAACTGGGGGTACGTACACGTTCTCGTCGCCGAAGGTGACGAGGCCCGCGCCGCCTTGGAGGCTAGAGGATTCGAGGTATCGGGGATGCACGACGTCGAGGTTTTCACTCTCGACCGTCACCCCGGGGCACTTGCCGACGCGGTGCGGACATACCGCGACCGCGGCGAGAGCATCGAGGTCTTCTACATGACCAGCAAGGGCGAGGTCGTGGTGGGTAGCGAAGCGATGCGAAAGCCCATCGCGGGCGTGCGGGTGGAGGACGCGAAGTACAGGTGAGCCGTTCGGCGCCATCCCCCTCCGACAGAGCCAGGGCGAACGAGCTTCGAAAACGCGCGTACGCCAGGGACGCTCCGAAATACGACAGGCAGATGGGCTTCTTCGAGCGACGGGTCTTCGGGACTGAACACCGGAGCTGGGCATGTTCGCAGGCAATCGGCGACACGCTCGAGGTCGCGATCGGCACGGGCCTGAACCTGCCGCACTACCCACCCGACGTTCGCCTCACGGGACTAGACCTCAGTCCCGAGATGCTGGCCCTCGCGCGCGGCAGGGCCGCGGACCTGGGGCGGTCCGTCGAGCTAGGGGAAGGGGACGCGCAAGAGCTTCCCTTCCCCGATGCGACCTTCGACACCGTCGTATGCACGTACTCGCTGTGCAACGTCCCCGACGAAGCTCGAACCATCTCGGAGATGAGACGAGTCCTCAAACCCGGAGGACTGCTGATCCTCGTCGATCACGTCAGGAGCGCGGTGAAGCCGATCTTCTGGTTCCAGCGCCTCGTCGAGCTCATCTCCTCGCGCACCGAGGGCGAATACATGACGCGGCGACCTCTGCTCCAGGTGAAGGCGGCCGGCTTCGAGATCCGGGCGCGCGATCGCCTCCACGCGGGGGTCGTCGAGCGTCTCGTCGCCGTGAGGCCCGGCGATTAGCTCCGACCATCGACAAGCGGAAACATACTTTGTGTGTGCTCAGGGTCGGTTTTCGACCCCTCCGCATACACAAAGTATGCGCAGGGCCTCAGGACTTTACGAGGCGCTCGACGGCGGCCGTCGCCTCGCGGACCATGTCCCGATCCCCCTGCTCGGCCTCGATCACGCAGTGACGGATGTGGTCCTCGAGCAGGCCGACCGCGACCTTCTTGAGGGCATTCGTCGCGGCCGTGATCTGCGTGAGGATGTCGATGCAATAGCTGTCCCCCTCCACCATCCGCTGCAGCCCCCGAACCTGCCCCTCGACACGCCTCAGGCGCGCGAGCACGTCTTCCTTGTCGTCGTAGTAGCCCCTCATCTCCAACCTCCTCGAGCGCACGCTTGACAGGAATATACCCTGGGGGGGTATGGTAGTCAAGGGTCGACGACAACAGGAGGCCAGGGAGGTAGATCACATGTCAGTGACGGAGCACGAGAGAACCGAGCACGCCGCCCACGAGGGGCACGGAGGCGCCGACAAGCACGAGGGCCATTCCGTCGCGATGTTCCGCGACCGTTTCTGGACGACGCTCGCCCTAACCGGCCCGGTCATCTTCTTCAGTCCCATGTTCCAAGACCTCCTCGATTACCGCGCTCCCGAGTTCCCGGGCAGCGAGCTGATCTCGCCGGTGCTCGGCACCGTGATCTTCGTGTACGGAGGCTGGCCCTTCCTAAAAGGCGCGGTGCAGGAAGCGCGCGCCCGCATGCCCGGCATGATGCTGCTCATCGGACTCGCCATCAGCGTTGCCTTCGTCGCGAGCGCCGCGACCGAATTCGGCGCGTTCGAGCTCGACTTTTGGTGGGAGCTGGCAGCCCTGATCGCGATCATGTTGCTCGGACACTGGCAGGAGATGAAGGCCGTCGGCCAGGCAAGCGACGCTCTGGGAGCGCTCTCTCGCCTCCTGCCCGACGACGCGGAAAGGGTGACGGGGTCCGGAACCGAAACGGTCGCAGTGTCCGAGCTGGCCGAGGGAGACATCGTGCTCGTACGACCCGGTGCCCGCGTTCCGGCCGACGGAGAGGTAGTAGATGGTGCGGCCGATGTCGACGAGTCGATGCTTACCGGTGAATCGCGCCCGGTGGCCAAGACAAAAGGTGAGCGCGTGATCGCCGGGACGGTCGTCAACGAATCCTCCTTGCGCATCCGGATCGACGCCGTGGGTGAGAACACCGCGCTTGCGGGCATCCGGCGCCTCGTCGAACAGGCGCAATCATCCC
>JBOGWZ010000279.1:0-2518 GCA_050694075.1 Actinomycetota bacterium
CCCGGCCGGAGCCGGCTACCGGGAAAGCGCCGGCCTTTCCGGGGTCAACGTTGGGGCACGGCCCTTTTCTCGAACTGTTCGCTTGCAGACGCGTATATATGTCCGGTGAGAGCGAACAGTTCGAGGGAACGTCGGACGCCCCGTCTAGGATGACCGGCGATGGCCTACGTCTCCCTCTACCGCAAGTACCGGCCCCAGACCTTCTCGGAGATCCTCGGGCAATCGCACGTCTCGACGACGCTCGCCAACGCCGTGGACGAGGGTCGCGTCGCGCACGCGTATCTGTTGACCGGCCCCCGCGGCACCGGCAAGACGTCCACCGCCCGGATCCTCGCCAAGGCGCTCAACTGCGAAGAGGGGCCCACCTCGAAGCCGTGCGGTAAGTGCGAGTCGTGCCGAGCGATCGCTCAGGGATCGTCGCTCGACGTGATCGAGATGGACGCGGCCTCCCACTCCAAGGTGGAGGAGACCCGCGAGATCCTCACCGGCGTGCCCCTCGCGACCGCCGGAGGACGTCGCAAGGTGTACGTGATCGACGAGGTGCACATGCTGACCACCCAGTCCTTCAACGCCCTGCTCAAGACGCTGGAAGAGCCTCCCGAGCACGTCGTGTTCGTCCTCGCCACGACCGAGGCGCACAAGGTCCTTCCGACGATCGTCTCCCGCACGCAGCGATTCGATTTCCGGCGCGTGCCCGTCGAGGAGATAGAGATCCATCTCGCCGGGGTCGCCAAGAACGAGAGCGTCGACATCGAGCCCGACGCCCTCGGGGTTATTGCCCGCCACGCGGACGGAAGCGTGCGCGACGCGCTGTCCGCGCTGGACCAGCTGGCAAGCCTCGGCGGCCCGGTCACCGCGGAGGATGCCGACCGTCTGCTGGGCGAGCGTCGCACCGAAGCGCTGTTCGAGCTGTTCGACGCCATCGCGTCCGGCGACGTCGGGTCGGTGTTCCGTGGCGTCAACTCGTTGGTGAGCGGCGGCGCCGATCCGCGTCAGCTCGCGCTGTCGGCCCTCGGGCACGCTCGCTCACTGCTGCTGCTCAAGACGTCGCCCGAGTCGGCGTCGCTGCTGGATGTCGCGGCCGAGGACCTTCCGCAGCTCGGGGCGCAGTCGGAGCGGCTCGCCGCGTCCACACTGATCGGCACTCTCGACCTCATCGCCAAGGCGATCACCGAGATGCGCAATTCTCCCAACCACCGGCTCTTGCTCGAGGTCGCGCTGGTTCGCGCTGCGTCCCCCGATACCGATCCCTCGTCGGGAGGACTCCTCGCGCGCCTCGAACGGCTCGAGCGCCGGATCGGCATCGCCGCGGAGCCGCCGCAGGCCGCCGCGGAGCCCCCCCCGCAGGCCGCCGCGCGGGAGGTAGTCCCAGTGCCCTCCGCCCGGGCCGCTCCGTCCGCGCCCCAACCCGAAGCGACGCCTGAGCCCGAGCCCGAGCGGAGTTCGACCGAGGGTGCGGCCCACGTCGGTCTCAACCACGTGCGCGACTCGTGGGGAGCGACGCTCAAGGAGGTCAACAAACGCAGCAAGCGGGTGGGCGCGTTCCTGAATCCGTCCGCCCCGATCGAGTTCTCTGGCGACGCGCTGGTGGTCGAGGTGCAGTCGCCGTTCCACCGTGACGCGATGGGTGAGGATCGCAATCGCGCGGTATTGGCCGACGCGGTGCACGCGGCCCTTGGGATCAAGCCGTCGGTCGCGTTCGTCGAGCGCGGTGCCCAGGCATCGGAGGCGCAACCGGCGCCGCAGGAGGACGCGTCCGCGCTGGCAGAAACAGACGAGGACGCGGTGCACGATCCGGTGGAGCTGGTGAAACGCGGCCTTTCGGCGGAGGTCGTCGAGGAGCGCGAACAGTAGTGAGCAAGGACCTGCAGCGCATGATGAAACAGGCACAGAAGATGGCGGCCGAGATGCAGCGTGCTCAGGAAGAGCTCGCGCAGGAGACGTTCGCGGGGAGCGCGGGCGGGGGTGCGGTGAAGGTGACGGTATCGGGTGACCAGCAGATCGAACGCGTCGAGATAGATCCCGACATCTTCGAGGGAGCGCCGGACCAGGACGACATCGAGATGCTTGCGGATGCCGTCACCGCGGCGGCGAACGAAGCTCTCGAGAAGGCGCGCGCCGCGCACGCCGCCGCGCTCGGCCCCCTGGCAGGAGGACTCGGGGGGATAGGCCTCCCCGGCAGCTAGGCCTTTGTACGCGTCTGCGATCCAGCGTCTCATCGACGAGCTTTCGAAGCTTCCGGGTATCGGCCCGAAGAGCGCGCAGAGGGTCGCTTTCCATCTGCTGAAGGTGCGCGCCGAGGACGCGCGCGCTCTCGCGGACTCGATCGTCGAAGCGAAGGACAAGGTGCGACTGTGCCGCCTCTGCTTCAACGTCGCGGAACAGGAGCTATGTGACTTCTGCCGCGATCCGCGGAGAGAAGGCACACTGATCTGCGTCGTGCAGGAGCCTCCCGACATCGTCGCGATAGAGCGCACGCGCGAGTACCGAGGCCTCTACCACGTGCTGCAGGGGGCCA
>JBOGWZ010000280.1:0-2511 GCA_050694075.1 Actinomycetota bacterium
TCCAGGTCTCCGTCGCGGAGCAACCGTTCCTCCTCCAGCAGCGCGCGCGCGTGCTCGAGCGCGGCCAGCTCGCCGGAGGCCTCCTTCGAGCCCCGCGCCCGCTTGCGGGCCTTCTCGAGACTCCCGTCGATGCTCGCGAGGTCGGCCAGGATCAGCTCGGATCGGACGGATTCCAGCTCCACCCTGGGCTCCGCCTCCGGTCCGAAGGCGCGAACGACGATGCACAGCACGTCCGTCTGTCGGTAATCACCGAGACCCTTGGCCGTCAGTCCGCCCGGAACGTCGACGAAGCGGACCTTCGCCGGGACCACACGGCGCGACGACTCCATCTCGGCGAGCACCGCCAGGCGTTCGTCGGGCACGTCTACCACCGCTTGGTTCGACCGGCCCCCGGCGGTGCCGGTTCGCGTGAGAGCGGTGAACAGGGTCGTCTTCCCCGAGTACGGAACGCCGACGATCCCTACGTCCTTCATGCCCGCAGGTTAGCGGCCCCCCTCCATACTTTGTGTATGCCCAGGGTCGGTTTTCGACCCCTCCGCATACACAAAGTATGGATGGGGAAGGGGTTAGCGTCCGGGGCGTGGACACCGGGCTTGTGAGCAAGGGCGTGCTGGTCACCGGCGGGGCCGGTGGGATCGGCAGCGCGATCGTGCGCGCCTTCTCACAGGAAGGAGCTCGCGTCGCGGTCCATTACCGCACCAGCGAGAAGCGCGCGGAGAAGCTCGCCACAGAGGTGGGAGGTGCGGCGCTGCGCGCCGACCTCACCGTCGAGACAGAGGCCGACGCGCTCGTCCCGGCCGCGGTCGAGGCACTCGGGCGCCTGGACGTCCTCGTGGCCAACGCGGGGGCGTGGCCCGGTGAGGACGTGTCCGTCGCCGACATGTCCTACGACCGCTGGCGGGAGACGATGGCCGTCAACCTCGACGGCACGTTTCTGGCGTGCCGCGCCTTCCTGAAACACGTGAGCGACACGAAGGAGGGAAACATCGTGCTCGTGTCGTCCACGGCCGGGCTCTTCGGCGAAGCCGGCCACGCGGACTACGCCGTCGCCAAGTCCGCGATCGCCCATGGGCTGCTCAAGAGCCTCAAGAACGAGATCGTGCGCGTCGCCCCCTCCGGGCGCGTGAACGCCGTGTGCCCCGGCTGGACCCGCACCGAGATGACGCGCGCGGCGCTTCAGGATCCCGAACTTCTACCGCGCGTCACGCGCACGATGCCGTTGAAGAAGCTCGGGACCGCGGAGGAGGTCGCTCGCATCGTCGTCGCGCTCGCGTCGGACGCGATCTCCGGCCACGTCACCGGCGAGGTCGTGACGGTGGCCGGGGGTATGGAGGGCCGGGTCCTGTAGTCGGTTAGAGGATGCGGGCGCCGAGGGCGGACGCGATCAGTCCCACCGCGAGCTCTCCGGTCGCGTTCGCGTGATCGAGGATCGGGTTGACCTCTACGAACTCGACCGACGTGAGCATCCGGGACTCGGCCAGTAGCTCCATTGCCAAATGGGCCTCCCGGTAGGAGAGGCCCCCGCGCACCGGCGTCCCAACGCCGGGGGCGATCTCCGGGTCGCACGCGTCGAGATCGAACGACAGGTGCACGAAACCGTCGCCCGACACTCGCTCTATCGCGTCCTTCATCACCGCGCCGATGCCGCGCCGGTCGATCTCGGTCATCGTCAGGACGGAAAGGCCGAGCTCCCTCACGAGCTCCCTCTCCCCCTCGTCGAGCGCGCGCACGCCCACGAGGGCGACCCGTGAGGCATCCACCCACGGCGGCGCCTGTAGGTCGCCGACCGAGAAGCTGCACGCGGCCAGCGACGCCGCCAGCGGCATGCCGTGAACGTTCCCGCTGGGCGACGTCTCCGGTCGGTTCAGGTCCCCGTGCGCGTCCACCCACACAACTCCGCCCGGACCCAGCGCCTTGTGGAGCCCGGACAGGGTCCCCATGGCGATCGAGTGATCGCCCCCGAGCACGATCGGCATCCGCCCGGTCGATGCGACCTCGGCGACTCGCGTTGCGACCTCCGCGCACGTCTCGAGGATGGCCGGGAGGTAGCGCGCGCGGTCATCGTCGACCACGGCGATCTCGGGGATCTCCGCGACCACGTTGCCGAGGTCGTCTACCTCGAGACCGAGCTCGCCGAGACGCTCCCCCAACCCGGCCAGCCGCAGCGCGCTGGGCCCCATGTCCACGCCGCGCCGCGCCGATCCCAGGTCCAGGGGCGCTCCGATGATCGCGGCGGTGGAAGGGACGGCCATCGGGCATCATGTTGTCATGAGTTCGCCGCTCGACTCGACGCCTCGCCTCCTCGCGCGGTCCTCGAAAGCTCCGACGCCTTCGGCGTCGTTGCCGTCTGCGGAGGCTTCGTCGGCGAGCGTCGGTCTGCGCTGCTCAGGCGGGAGGAGCGCAAAGACATGACCCCAGATGCCGTGCGGACTGCGATCGTGACCGGGGCATCGGCTGGGATTGGAGCGGCGACTGCAGTGCGCCTGGCCAAGGAGGGATTCAACGTCGTCC
>JBOGWZ010000281.1:0-2495 GCA_050694075.1 Actinomycetota bacterium
TCGGCGCCCTGGTAGGCCACCCCGTGCCACAGGGCCACCGCCGCCATCTCGTGGCGGCGCCGGTAGTCGAGCACGGGCTCGTCGGAGAGGTCGAGGACCACCTCGGGCCTCAGTTCGACCAGCGCCCGGGCCAGAGTGGCCCTTGGGTCGCGGGAGGTGTGCACCGGGGTCCGACCGAGCGAGGTCAGTCCCTCGGGGCTGATCTTCTCGGTCCCGCCGGCCATGATCGCGCCCAAAACCTCGTAGCCGGCCGCCCTGTAGGCCTCGAGGGCGGCCTCGACCACGGGGGGATAGTGCTCTCCGTCGACTACTACAACGCAGCGAATCGAGATTTCCTTCCGAGAAAGTTAGGACGCCTCGGGGATGGGGACGTTTAAGGGAGCCAAGTGTAGTTACACGTCTAGGGGGTGCTGGGATGTTCGGCAAAAAGAATGATGACACTCACTCGCGCGCGGTAGTTACCGAAGAACGGGTGCCGCTCGCGAGAGGCGGTGTTTCGTTCGGAGCCATCTTGACTGGAGTCGTGGTGTCCTTCGGCGCGCTCACCCTCCTTCTCGCTCTGGCCGGTGGAATACTCGCCGCAACCGACACCATCGACGATGTGACCAATGTCTCCGGCGAGGATGCGGTTACCGCGGGGGCCGTGGCGGGCGTGGTGCTCGTCATCGCCTGGTTGTTCGCCTACATGTGGGGCGGCTACACGGCCGGTCGCATGGGCAGGGGCGCCGGCTTCCTCCATGGATTGCTGGTCCCAATCGTCGCCGTCCTGCTGTTGCTCGCGGTGGGCGCCATCGCATCCGCTCTAGGGGCCGAGGCCGAGCTCAACAACCCGCTGGAGACCGTGCGTCTGCCGGTCGAGGAGAGCAACCTCGTGGACATCGGTACCGGCATCGGAATCGCGGTGCTGGTCGCTATGTTCTTCGGATCGATTGTCGGTGGAATGCTCGGAGCCCGGTGGCACACGAAGCTCGAGCGGCGCGCCGCCGAGAAGCACGTCGTCCACGATACCGACGACTCCCGGCGTCACGATGAGGACGCCCGCGCGGCAGAGGAGCGCCGGCGCCTGTCCCAGCGCGCCGAGCAGCGGAGGCAGACCACGACTGCACCGGCGGCCGCGCCTCCGCCTCCGGGCCAGACCACTCAGCCGAACGAACCCGTGGTAACGGATCACGGAACGACGACGACCGGCGCCCGGCCGGCGAACACTCGCACCCCGGAGGCCCAGAGAACGACCGAGAAACCCTCGATCAAGGACCGGCTGACCGGAAAGGGCTGAGCGAGCGCGGGTCGCTAGTGGATCTCCGCATTAATTACACGCGTGTCATTTAGGCTTCTCTCGTCGGCTTTCATCGAGAGGGAGGTCGGGTCATGTGGAGTGTGGCGCCGCTGGAAATCAGCAGCGAGGAACGGGCGGAGCTTGAGCGTCGAGTACGTTCGCACACCGCGTCGCAGCGCGCGGTGCGCCGGGCCCGCATCGCGCTGCTTGCCGCGGATGGCGTGCCCAACCGAAAGATCGCGACCGAGGTCGGGATGGACGAGCACAATGTCTCGATCTGGCGGCGGCGCTTCGAGCAAGAGCGGTTGGCCGGCCTCAAGGACCGTCCCCGCCCGGGGCGCCCATCCGTCTACGGCCACGACGACCGCCTCAAGATCGTGGCGACGGTGACCACGGTGCCGCCGGATCCGGCGTCCCACTGGAGCCACTCGCAGCTTGCCGACGTGCTCGAAGACGAGGTCGGGATCTCGGCGTCGCAAATCGGGCGCATCCTCGCCGAGCTCGACATCAAGCCTCACCTCGTGCAGGGGTGGATCACCCGCAGCGACAACCCTGACTTCTGGGAGCGCGCCGCGGACGTGTGCGGGCTCTATCTCAACCCGCCCAAGCGCGCCCTGGTGCTGTCGGTGGACGAGAAGTCGCAGATAGGGGTGCGCTCGCGCAACGCCCCCGACATGCGGGTGACGCCCGGTCGGCCCGAGCGTCACGAGCACCACTACATCCGCCACGGGGTGGCCCATCTCATCGCCGCCCTCGACGTCCACAACGGAGGGATCTTCGCTGCCGACGGCATCGAGTCGACCAACTCGACGAACTTCTGCCACTTCCTCGACGACATCAACGCCAAGGTTCCCAAGGGCCTGTCGATCCACGTCGTCCTGGACAATGGTTCTTCCCACATCTCTAAGGAGACGAAGAAGTGGCTCTCGCGGCACAAACGGTTCCACATCCACTACACCCCCACGGGGGCCTCGTGGCTCAACCAGGTTGAGCTGTTCTTCTCGATCCTCACGCGTCGGCTCATCAAGCGCGGCAGCTTCGCGTCGCGCGAAGAGATGATCGAGCGGATCATGGCCTTCATCGCCGACTACAACCGCACTGCGAAACCGTTCGCCTGGACCTACGATGGCAAGCCCCTCAAGGCCGCCTGAGATGCGCGCGGGATTTCTGCGCGGGTCCACTAGGACTGCGAGGCCCGAATTCCGGCGCTATCGAGGTT
>JBOGWZ010000282.1:0-2476 GCA_050694075.1 Actinomycetota bacterium
CCTCAGGGTGCTTCCTCCAGTAGTGCCGGCGTATGGCGGGGCCGTTGCTCCAGCCCGCCGGCACCCGGATCGCCCGGTTGCAGCGGTGGCAGCGAGGTGGCTTGGGTCGCTCCTCCTGGGCGCGCGCCGACGAAGCCTTCTTCGGCGACATGCTCCTCACCTCCGAACGGCCTCCGGGAGACGCGGCACCCACACGCTACAGAGGAGGTGTGACAGGTCGCTCGGGGTTCGGGTATGCCTGAGCCATGAAGGCCTTGGCGATCGACGGGTACGGCCTCGACCATGCCCGCGTGCGCGACATCGACGAGCCTCGGGCCGGCCCCGGTGAGGTCGTGGTCCGTCTCGGCGCGGGGGCCCTGAACCACCTCGACCTGTGGACGCTCGAGGGCGCGGTGAAGGCGGAGCATCACTTCCCCCACACTCTGGGCGCCGACGGCGCCGGGGTCGTCGAATCCGTCGGCGAAGCGGTACGAGGCGTAAGGCCTGACACGCACGTCGTGATCGATCCGGCGATGTCCTGTGGAGCGTGCGAGTTCTGCCGCGCGGGGGAGCAGTCGTTGTGCACGACCTTCGCCATGCTCGGCGAGCATCTGCCGGGCACGCTTGCGGAGAAGGTCGTTGTGCCGGTCGAAAACGTCTACCCGATCCCTGGTCACCTGTCCATGCAGGAAGCGGCCGCTCTGGGAACGACGTTCATAACGGCCTACCGGATGCTGTTCACGCGCGGGCGCCTCGCGCCCGGAGAGTGGGTCCTGATAACCGGCATCGGAGGTGGGCTGGCGCTCTCGGCTCTACAGCTTGCCCGGCCCGTGGCGGGACGCATATACGTGACATCGTCCTCGGACGCCAAGATCAAGAAGGCGATCGATCTCGGAGCGGACGCAGGCATCGACTACTCCGACGAGGACGTGGGAAAGGCGGTGCGCGCCCTTACGTCCAAGCGCGGGGTCGACCTCGTGATCGACTCCGCAGGTGGCGCGACGCTCGATGCGAGCATGCGCGCGCTGCGCAAGGGCGGACGTCTCGTGAGCGCGGGAGCAACGGCAGGGGCGAAGGCCGAGATAGACGTCCGCCGGCTGTTCTGGAACCAGCTCGAGCTGATCGGTTCGACAATGGGTTCGGTCCACGACACCTCCGACATGCTGAGGATGGTGGCAGGAACCGGCTTGCGTCCGATCATCGACCGGACGTTCCCGCTCCATGACGCGCGGGCGGCGCTCGACTACCTGGCCTCCGGCGAGCACTTCGGGAAGATCGTCGTCGAGATCTCTGTTTAGGCGACGGCGTCGCGGATCGCCGCGGCGACGGCTTGAGTCGCCAGCACCCCGATGAGGTCCAGGTTTGGCGGCGACGGTTGTGGAGTCGGCGAGGCGATCGCGAATACGACGTCGCCGTCGTAGCGCGTGTGGGCGGGACGAACCGCGACCGTGATCCCGTCGGCCCCGCGACCCGCGACCCAGCGGACGTCGCGCTTGTCGAGGGCCCCCTCGACCGCGACCACCGCAAGCACCGTGGCCGATGCGATGGGGGGCTCGGGCGGGAGCGCGGGGTAGTAACGAGGGTCGGGTGACGTCGTGCCTGCAAGCACCGACCCGTCCTCGGCGATTACGTCGCCGACCGAGTTGACGACCGCGAGGGCGCGCACGACCGTTCCCTCTGCGGTCGCGGCACCGACCCCGAGACCTCCCGGCGACGCGTGCTCGCGCCCGGCCCACTTCCCCACGGTCGCGCCGGCCCCAACGCCGACCCGGCCCGTGGCAATCGGAGAATTGCTCGCCGCCTCGCACGCCGCTCGCCCCGCGTCCGCGTCGGGACGAACGTCCGGCTCGCCGACCGCGAGATCGAAGATCACGGCCGCCGGGACGATCGGAACCGGCGTCACCGCCGTGTCGTACCCGATGCCCTGCTTCGCGAGATGGGAGACGACGCCGTCGGCCGCGGCCAGGCCGAAGGCGCTGCCGCCGGTAAGAAGGACGCCGTGCACTTCCGTGAGCCGGCGATCGGGGTGCAGCAGCACGAGCTCGCGTGAACTGGGAGACGACCCTCTTATCTCGCACGACGTCACGTTCGGATGAGGCGGCAACACGACCGTGCAACCGGTGAGCGCGCGCTCGTCGGTCCAATGGCCGACCCGGAATCCATCCCCCAGCGTCTTGGTCGCGTTCACGTCTCTTGGTAGGAGTAACGCTCCTCACGCCACGGATCGGCGCGGTTGTGATAGCCGCGCACCTCCCAGAAGCCGCGGTGGTCCTGGGGCAGAAGCTCGAAGCGCCGAACCCATTTCGCGCTCTTCCAGCCGTACAGCCTGGGGACGACGAGCCTCAGCGGCCATCCGTGTTTGGGCGCGAAGTCGCGACCGTTGTGTCCCCACGCGACCAGCGCGTCATCGCCCCGAAGCACTTCCAGGGGCAGATTGGCGGTATAGCCGTATTCCGCGTGGACGAGGACATGGATGGCCTCGGGCGAGGGCTCCGCG
>JBOGWZ010000283.1:0-2466 GCA_050694075.1 Actinomycetota bacterium
GAGGATCCCCATCGAAGGCCCCCGGCCGACGAGCCAGGGAAGGATGGCGAGCATCGCGAGCGGCCCCTTGGGGTTCAGAGCTCCCGCGTCCGAGAGCCGTTTCATCGTGCGCGGGTGCAGGTACTGCCCTGCCTGCTTCAGGCCGTCGAGTGCCGTGGCCACCGCTCGGGCTCCTTTCTCGTCGTAAGCGCCGTTATCGCCGGGTGATCCGCATGTTCCTCGAGCAGTCTGCGGGTCCCCTCTCGGGCGGCGTCGATCACCGCCACGCGGTCGAAATGACGCATCGAGTTCGTCCCGTGCGCTTTCAGTTCGGTAAGCCAGGGACGGATAACCAACACCTCGACGCTGCGTTCTCGCGCCGCGCGGACCTCCCGTCGGAGCGCGCGGGCGAAGAGCGTTCTCACGGCAACCGGCCCCCACATCGCGGGATCGCGGATCATAGGCGGGCCGTCTTCCCGAAAGCCGAGCGGCGCGATGCAGAGTGCGGTCTTGCAGCCCGCGTCAACGGCGAGGTCGAGGGAGGTTGCGCTCAGTACCCCGCCGTCCACGTAGTAGCGCGGCCCGATCCTCACGGGTGGGAAGACGCCGGGGATCGCGGTCGATGCCATCACGGCATCGGGGAGCGTGGCCGTAGGGGCCTCGGGCGTGCCGAACGCGACGCGCCTGCCCGAGTAGAGATCTGCGACGCACAGGAAGAGGTCGTCGCGCGGCCATTCACCGGGGAGATCTTCACGCAGACGCTGGCGCGTCCGTTCGGTCGAGTACATCCCCGAGGGGAACAGCCGTCTGAGGCGAGGGTGCGGTAGGCGCCCGCTTCCTCCGGCGCGCCAGTATCCGCGAGCTGCTGCGACCGCGAACATCGATCCCATCCACCTGCGAGCGCGTTCGCCGCGGGTGCTCCAGAGCGGTGTGAAGACGTCGCGGACCTCCGCGCGCTGCCCGTCGGGGTCGGACGGCGATCTCGGATGCCGTCCCATGCCGTAGTCGTAGAAGTCGGTGGGGGTCCACCCGACTCTCAGGTACGCGCCCATCACCGCGCCTGCGCTGGTCCCGACGATGACGTCGGCCGAACCGGGGTGCAGCCCCGCTTCCTCGAGCGCCTTGAGGGCGCCGGCGTGGTAGCCCATGCCGACCAGCCCTCCGCCTCCGAGTATGAGTCCCGCTCTCACGACGCCCTATGTTCTACCGCGTGAGCCCGAAACTAGACGTGTCGATGTCGAAGCCCGAGCTCAGGGCGTTCCTGGAGGAGGCGAGGGTGGGGGCTCTGACCACCATCGGCCGCGACGACTATCCGCACACGGTCGGCATGTGGTTCGTAGTCGACGGCGACGTGCTCGCCATGTGGACCTATGCCAAGAGCCAGAAGGCTCGCAACGCGCGGCGCGATCCACGCTGTTCGTTCATGGTGGAGACGGGGGATCGATACGAAGAGCTCAGAGGGGTGCTCGTGAAGGGCCGGCTCGAGGTCGTCACCGATCACGGCCGCATCGAGGAGATAGGCACGCGTCTCTACGACCGGTACACGCTGCCCGTCACGGCGGTTGCGCTCGACGACGGCCCGATCGTCGAGATACGACGCCAGGCCGCCAAGCGCGTGGGGCTGCTGTTGCCGCTGCACGATGTTGCGTCATGGGACCACCGGAAGATGGGTAACCGACGCTGAGTTGCACGTGAGCCACCTCATGGGTGGCTGAGATGCAACTCGGCGAGGGGAGGCAACGATGAAGACCGGCAGGCTCGGAGCACGGGGGCCCGAGATCTCCGTGATCGGCTACGGCGCGTGGGAGGCGGGAGGCATGGCGTGGGGGCCGAACCCGCCCGACGATCAGGTGGTCCGCGCGATGCGCGTCGCGCTCGACAACGGCGTTACCTGGATCGACACGGCCGAGGTATACGGGGGCGGGAAGTCGGAGGAGCTCGTGCGCGCGGCGGTCGAGGGCCGCGACGATGTGCTCGTCTTCACGAAGCTCGCACCAAAGGGCACCGGCTCCGGATTCGACGCCGCTGGCGTGAGGGCGGGTTGCGAGGCCAGTCTGAAGCGGCTCGGCCGCGACGCGATCGACCTCTATCAGCTGCACTGGCCGGACCACAAGGTTCCCGTAGAGGAGACGTGGGAGGCCATGGCGAGGCTCGTCGACGACGGCCTGGCTCGGCACATCGGCGTGAGCAACTTCGACCAGTCCCTCATCGAGCGCTGCGAGAAGATCCGTCACGTCGATTCGCTGCAGCCGCACTTCTCGATGCTGTGGCGAAAGGCGAGGGACGACGGCCTGCTTCGCTTCTGCAAGAGCAACGGCATCGGCGTGATCGCGTACGCGCCGCTCGGATACGGCCTGCTGACCGGCGCGTTTAACAGGGACACCACCTTCTCGGATGACGACTGGCGTTCGGGCCGGCACGGCATCCGCGCCTACGAGCGTCTGTTCGCGCCGGGGAGGTTCGAGGAGAACATCGACATCGTCGACT
>JBOGWZ010000284.1:0-2454 GCA_050694075.1 Actinomycetota bacterium
ACCAGCCGTTCCAGGGCTACCAGGGGCACTACTGCTCGCTGCCGAGCCGGGTCGACCCCCACATCGTCGCGTGCAGCTTCATCCTCTCCGGGCTGCGCGTCTTCGACATCCGCGACCCGGCGCACCCGCGGGAGATCGCGTACTTCAACAAGCCGCTGATGCCGGGGACGAGCTTTTACCCGTCGAAGGCGGGCGCGTTCGCGATGTCGGCGCCCGCGTACGACGAGAAGACGCACGACATCTGGTACACCGATGGGAACAGCGGGTTCTACGTCGTTCGGCTCACAGACGCCACTGGCGTCACCAGGTTCGCCGAACGCGTCCTCTACCCCGGGAACTAGTGGAGCTGATCGACCGGTGCGCGAACCGCCCGCTCGTCGCAGATCGCGTGATCTCCCTGGACGCTTATTCGTGGCCCTTGTCGACCACGCAGAAGCGGTTGCCCTCGGTGTCGGCGAGCACGATGAAGTCCGGGTCCTCGGGATAAAGGTCCCAGTCGACCCGCTCCGCGCCCAGGGACACTAGACGGTCGACCTCGGCCGCCTGCTCGGCGGGGTTGTCGACATAGAGGTCGAGGTGGACCCGCGGGTGCTCCTGCACCGGGGACTCACTCGTTTCCAGGTTCAGCGCGGTTTCCCGGCCGTCCGCCGGCACCAGCACGATGTTGTCGTCGTCGGGCCCGAGCTCGCCGTCGCGCGGAACATAGCCGAGCGCCTCGCGCCAGAATGCCGGGGCCCGGCGCACGTCGCCAACGCCAAGGACAACGGTTCCTATCCGCAGCACGCACCAAGTCTGGCACGCGTGCACGGGCAACTCATCCCAGGCGTGATGGCTGCATTGTCCGGCGCCAAAGAGGCCTACTGATCGGGCTGCTCCACCACCTCGCAGCCATCGGCGACTCGGTCGACCTCGTCGGCGACGACCCGATCGAAGCCGGCCCCGCAGCGGATACGATCGGCCTGCCCATCTTCGGCGTCGACGAGATCGTCCCCCGTCCCTGAAAGCACCACGTCGATCCCGCGCCCTGGGCGCACGTAATCGTCACTCGCTCCGGCGTAGATCTCGTCGCGACCACCCCCGCCGAAGATCCGATCCGAGCCCCGGTCCCCATACATCAGGTCCTCGCCCGGCGCTCCTGATAGGAGATCGCCGCCGTCCCCTCCGGTTAGGCGGTCGATCCCGGCGCCGCCGTTGAGCTCGTCATCTTCCGGACCACCATCGAGCTGATCCCAGCCGTGGCCGCCGGAGAGTCCGTCGGCTCCCGTGGAGCCGTCGAGCACGTCGTTGCCGTCCGATCCGGCGACCGAATCGGCGTGGGGGCCTCCGAAGACATGGTCGTTGCCGCCGTCGCCAACCAACATGTCCATCCCACCGTCGCCATAGATACGGTCGCCCCCTTCACCTCCCCGGAGAAGATCGCCGCCTCCGCGCCCGACGACGAGGTCGTCCCCTGCGTCTCCGTCGTGGACATCGTCGTAGCTCGAGCAATAGATCTCGTCGGGACCGTCGGTCCCGACGGAGCACCCCGAGCTGGCGCGAGCATTGCTGGCCGGCAACAACAGCGCGCTCGATATGAGCAGAACTCCGAAGCGCATGGTTCTCTCCTTCCATCGGCCCTTCGATGTCGACACAAGAAATAGAGGATTGGAGCCGAGGACGCTGTGACGCGCGTCACAGACATCCGCAATTAGTTGCTCGACGATCTGTTCATGAACGCTTCTACCGAGCTCGTGCTGGCCGTCGGGATTGTGGCAGCGTTGGGAACCGCGGCGCTGCGCTACGGGGCGAGCAACGCCATGGATGGCCTAGGCCTCACGCTTCTGCTGGTGGGCCTGAAGATCGCACGCGCAGGGAGCCGAGCCCTGGCGGGCTTGCTCAAAAGATGGCTCCGATGAAGCGGGAGTAGGTGCTCCGCGGTCTTACGGCCTTGCTTCAAAACCCCTCGAGCCCGCGCGGCACACGCACCGAAAAAAAATCCCCGAGATTCTTTTCCGAAGGGGCTATCTCGGGGCAAAAGTGTCGTACCCCTCCATCATGATCGAGGCATGGAAGTTGCCTATGTCGACGAGGCCGTCGAACTGCTGGAGAAGGCCAACGCCGATCTTGAGCCCGAGTTGCTGGGCGTTCCCGAGGCCCGGAAGCGACTGAAGGCCTACGCCCGCGCCCAGCGACTGGCGGCCTTCGGGGTGGCCGCGCTCGCTCGCAAGATCGATGACGCTTCGGAGCTCGCCCGGGTGACGGGCACCTCACTGGGCCGGGCGAAAGAAACCGTCACTACCGGCAAGACCCTGGGTGACTCGGACGACCTCAGCGAGGCCTTGCGCCACGGGGAGATCTCCTTGGATCAAGCCGCCGAGATCGCCAAGGCGGAGGAGTCTTCCCCCGGCGCAGCCACCGAGCTGCTCGCAGTCGCTCAGGAAGAGTCCTTCAACGTGCTCAAGGAAAAGGCCCGAA
>JBOGWZ010000285.1:0-2444 GCA_050694075.1 Actinomycetota bacterium
ACTTACTCGGCGAGCTCCTCGGGGCGCGGGACACGCCGTATCTGATCCCCGGGAGCGGGACCGCGTGTCTCGACGCCGCCGCGGCGAACCTCTTCGAGCCGGGGCAAAAGGTCGTCGTCGCGCAGACCGGTTTCTTCGGAACGAGGCTTACCGAGATCGCCCAGGCGCACCGCCTCGACGTCGTGAACGTCGACGTGGAAGTGGGCGCGCCGATCGACCCGCAGAGCATCGCCGACGCGCTCGCGTCCACCGGCGCTGACGGGGTCTTCACCGTTCACGTCGAAACCGCTACGGGCGTAAGGCACCCCATCGCAGAGATCGCGGATGTGACGCGCGCCGCGGGAGCCACATACCTGCTCGATGGGATCGCATCGGTCGGAGGAGAGCTCGTCGATGTGGACGGGATGGGGATCGACGCCGTCGTGACGGGCACTCAGAAGGGACTCGAGGCCCCGCCGGGGCTGGGTGTGATCGCGCTCTCGGCTCGGGGACGCGAGCGCGTCGAGGCACGCAGCGAGCCGGCGCAGAGCTGGTACCTCGACCTCAAGCGGTGGGACTGGTATCGGAAGGAGTGGGGCGCGTGGCATCCACACCCCGTGACGATGCCGACGAACCTCGTGCTCGGGCTCGCCTCTAGCCTCAGGAGGATCCTCGAGGTCGGCCTCGAGGTGTGGGTGGAGCAGCGCGCCGCGCTGGCCGCACGCTGCCGCGAGGGAATGAGGGGGCTAGGGCTGGAGCCGGTGCCGCGCGCGGGGGCCGAGGCGAACCTCGTCGTCGCTGCTTGGACCGATCAGTCCGCCGCCATACAGAAGTACTTGCTCGAGAAGGAGAACATCATGATCTCGGGCGGCCTCACGCCCATGCTCGGGAAGACGATCCGGGTGGGGCTGATGGGGCGCACCGCCACCGAAGAGATGGTGGATCGAGTCCTGAGAGGGATCGCCGGGGCGCTGGACGCGACCCGGGGCGCGCCTGAGGCGCCACCGTAGAAAGTGTTCGGCTCCCGCGTGAAAGGAGATCCGATGGATCACGACGTGCTGGAGGAGGTGTTTGCATACGCGCGCACTTTCCTCGCCGAGCTCCCCGAGCGGCGGGTGACGCCGTCTGCGGGAGCGGAGGAGCTGCGGTCCGCTCTCCGCGGAGCTCTTCCCAACGAACCCTCGGACCCAAGGAAGGTCATCGCGGAGCTGATCGCCGCGTGCGACCCCGGGGTGCTGGCCACGACGAGCGGACGTTTCTTCGGTTTCGTGATCGGGGGAGCCACGCCGCCGGCGCTGGCCGCAGATTGGCTGACCTCGACGTGGGATCAGAACGCAGGGCTGTTCGTTGCCGCACCCGCGGCGTCGGTGGTGGAGGAGGTCGCGGGCCGCTGGTTGATCGACCTGTTCGGGCTGCCGGAGAAGACATCTTTCGGTTTCGTCACCGGTGGGCAGATGGCCAACTTCACCTGCCTGGCCGCGGCGCGCCAACACCTGCTGAAGAAGGCGGGCTGGGACGTGGAAGCGGATGGATTGCAGGCGGGCCCGTTGCTGCGCGTCGTAGTAGGGGAGGAGCGACACGCGACGATCGACCGCGCCCTGCGCTTCCTGGGGCTCGGCGCGTCGACCGTGGAGGTGGTGCAGGCCGACGAGCAGGGAAGGATGCGCGCCGACGACCTGCTGCGAGTTCTGGAGTCCCGAGACGAGCCGGCAATCGTGTGCGCGCAAGCGGGGAATGTGAATTCCGGATCGTTCGACCCGATCGGGGAGATCTGCGATACGGCTCGCAGCTCCGGAGCTTGGGTTCACGTGGACGGAGCCTTCGGGCTGTGGGCCGCGGCATCGGCCGAGTATCGCCACTTGGTGGACGGGGTCGAGCGCGCCGATTCATGGGCCACCGACGCGCACAAGTGGTTGAACGTTCCCTACGACTCCGGCCTGGCGTTCTGCGCGCACCCGGAGGCGCACAGCGCCGCGATGGGCGTGCATGCCAGCTATCTGATCCACACCGAGGAGGGTGCGGAGCGGGACGAGATGGACTGGAACCCGGAGTTCTCACGCCGGGCTCGAGGGTTTCCTGTATACGCATCCATGCGCGCGCTAGGCCGGGCCGGGATCATGGATCTCGTCGAACGCTCCTGCTCGCACGCCCGCCGCTTCGCCGATGCTCTGGCGTCGGCCCCAGGAGTGGAGGTGCTGAACGAAGTGGTCCTCAACCAGGTGATCGTTCGCTTCCAAGATGACGACGCCGCCACGCGCGCGGTCATTCGGAGAGTGCAGGAGGACGGCACGTGCTGGCTCTCCGGCAGCGTCTGGAGGGGCAAGGCGGTCATGCGTATCTCGGTTTCGAACTGGGCGACGTCCACTGAAGATGTCGACGCTTCGGTCAAAGCGATCCTCGCCGCGGCTCGTTCCGTCGCGGGCTAGCTACCCCGTACTGATCGCAGGAACTCCCTCTATGCGGGA
>JBOGWZ010000286.1:0-2441 GCA_050694075.1 Actinomycetota bacterium
GCCACGAAGCGCCCCTCGCCCTGGAGGTCGGCACAGAGGAGGGCGGCGTGGCCGCCGGCTCCGAACGTGGCGTCGACGACGGTCTCGCCCGGGCGCACGGCGAGGAGCTCGCGGATCTCGCCGGCGAGGACGGGAACGTGGTCAGCTCTGCTTCGCTGCAAGGCGTTCGGCAACAAGCTCCGCACTCCCTTCGACGTCTTCCAGCTGAGTGCGCCAGGCGGCGCGGTCCCAGATCTCCACGTGGTCCTGCACGCCCGCGACGACAACGTCGCGTTCCAGCCTCGCGTACTTGATGAGCGCTCCCGGCAAGGTCACCCGTCCCTGGCGGTCGAGCTCGGTCTCGACGGCGGCCGAGAAGATGTAGCGGCGCATCTGCCGCGCCTCGCGGTTGAAGGAATTGAGACCGCCGAGCTGGGCCGACACGTACCGCTCCCAGTCCTCGCGCGTGTAGACGCCCAGGCACTGGTCGATACCGCGCGTGACCACCACCCCGTCCGCGAACGCCTGGCGAAAGCGGGCCGGGAGGGTGAGACGGTTCTTGTCGTCGATCGTGTGCTCGTACTCGCCGAGGAGCATCGTCCAGCCTCTGGAGGATCCACCACTTTGCCCCACTGTAAACCACAACTCCCCACTACGCAACCCCGCGGCCCCAAGCCGAGGACTCTCCAGCCGAGCGTGGCGAAGCGAGCATCGCAGCGGCACTCGACAGCACCCAGACGGCGGGCTTCCTCCCGACGTCAGGAGATGGTCGGTTCGCGACGGCTCGCGCTAGGGTCAGCTGGCATGGCTCGAGACATTCGATACGCCGATAGCGACGGGGTCCAGATCGCCTACGAGGTCTTCGGGGCCGGCCCGCGGGATCTCGTGTTCGTCCACGGATGGGTGACGAACCTGGAGCTCCTGTGGGAACACACGCGGGTGGCGCGTTCTCTCGACCGCTTGGGATCGTTCTGTCGCGTCATCAACTTCGACAAGCGCGGCACCGGCCTGTCCGACCGCGTGCCCGTCGATCAGCTGCCGACGCTCGAGCAACGGATGGACGATGTCCGCGCCGTCATGGACGCGGTGGGGTCCGAGCGCGCTGTTCTGTTCGGTCACTCCGAAGGCGGACCGATGTGCGCCCTCTTTGCGCCGCGTACCCCCGGCGCACCGAGGGCCTCATCGTCTACGGGAACTTCGCTGTTCGGCGGTGGCACCGCGACTACCCGTGGGCACCGACTCTCGAGGAGCGCGAACGACACATTCGCACCCTCAAACAGGGCTGGGGCGGGATCGTGCACCTTTCCGACCTTGCGCCGAGCGTGACGGATGACGAGGAGTTCCGCGACTGGTGGGCCCGGTATCTGCGTTCCAGCGCCAGTCCGGCGGCGGCGGCAGCCCTGACAAGCATGAACAGCGACGTGGACGTACGGGCCCTCCTACCCACCATCGGCGTTCCAACGCTGATCATCCATCGCACCGGCGACCGACGCGCCGATGTAGCCGGCGCCCGCTGGATGGCCGAGCAGATCCCCTACGCCCGATACGTCGAGCTGCCCGGAGACGACCACCTCATCTGGGCCGATCCGGACCCCATCTTCGACCTCGTGGAGGAATTCGTCACCGGTGTCCCGCCCGCTGAGGTGCCCGAGCGGGTCCTCGTGACCGTCCTCTTCACCGACATCGTCCGCTCCACCGAAACCGCCGCGGCCGTCGGTGACGATGCCTGGCGGCGGATGCTCGACCGCCACGACGAGACCGTGCACCGCTACCTGCAGCGCTATCAGGGACGCGAGGTCAAATCGACCGGAGACGGCGTCCTCGCTGTTTTCGACGGCCGCGCCCGTGCAGTCCGGTGCGCGCAGGCGATCGCCGATGCGGTCGTCGCCCTCGGACTCCAGGTCCGCGCCGGCGTGCACACGGGCGAGGTGGAGGTCCGAGGCCAGGACATCGGAGGGGTCGCCGTCCACGTCGGCGCGCGGATCGCGGCCCTCGCGAGCGCCGGAGAGGTTCTGGCCTCGCGCACCGTCAAGGATCTCGCGGCAGGCTCGGGCATCACGTTTACGAGCCGCGGTACCCACGAGCTGAGAGGCGTTCCAGGTCGATGGGAGCTGTACGCCGCCACGTGACACCGGCGAGCCGGTTGTCTACGGTGTGCCGCCATCCCGCGCGGCTATCGCGCAGTCTGGTGGGGTTGCTGGAGGAGGAATCGCACGGACACGTCCACGGCCGACCACGACGATCGACGGCGACGACGTCCCACCGAGAGGAGGCGGCTTTGCGGAAAGAGCTGACGAGAGAGGAGCTGGCCCGGCTCCTGCGTGAGGCGGAGAAGGCGCACGGCGAGTACGAGCGCGAGCTCGGAGGCCGCGACGAGGACTGGCCGAGCTGGTACGCCGACTACATCCTGCGGAGGCTCGAGGGCCCGTCGGGCTGAGTCAGCGCCCGTGCGCGCCCCGCCG
>JBOGWZ010000287.1:0-2440 GCA_050694075.1 Actinomycetota bacterium
GCCGTAGTCTTCCCCGATCCCTGCAGTCCCGCCATCAGGATCACGCGAGGCGGACGCGGGGCCGCCTCCAGCCCGACGGCCTCGTGACCAAGGATGTCTACCAGCGCGCCGTGCACCAACTTGATCACCTGTTGTGCCGGGGTGAGGCTCTTGTGGATCTCCGCCCCCTCGGCGCGCTCCCTCACGTCGGACACGAACGCCTTTGTGACCTTCAGTGAAACGTCGGCCTCGAGGAGCGCGAGGCGGATCTCTCGCAGGACCTCGTCCACCTGCTTCTCGGACAACCGGGCGTGGCCGCGCAGGCGGCGGAAGATGTCGTCGAAGCGCTCCGAAAGGGTGTCGAACATCTCAGGACTAGCGTACGGGAAGGTACCGAAGGAGGCCCTCGCGCAGCGACATCGGATGAAGATCGAGGACCTTCTCCAACTCTGTCGTGTCGACGAGACCGTCTTGAACGGCGAAGTCGATTCCGGAGGGACTCATGGGGGGCTTCGGAAGCAGCACCAGGGGGGCGGTTGCGATCTTTAGCAGCGGCACGGGAACGGGCATAACTAGCCGCCTCTTGCCGAGGATCTCGAGCATGGTCGCGATGACCTCGTCCATCGTGAGCACCTCCGGGCCGCCGATCTCGAAGTGCCGGTCCCACGCCTCCTCCGTCGCGAAGATGCGGCGGACCGCCTCGGCGATGTCCTCGACGAACACCGGTTGGATGCGTTGAACGCGCACGCCGGGCTTCGGAATCAGCGGGGAGAACCGGGCTATCTGCACGAACCGATTCAGCGCGCGGTCCTCGGGTCCGTAAGCCCACGACGGCCTGAGGATGGCGTGGCTAAGTCCGCTCGCAACGATTGCCTCCTCGGCCAGGCCCTTGGCGCGATACCAGGCCCTCTCGCTCTCGGGGTCCGCGCCGGCGCCGCTCACATACACGTATCTCCCGACCCCCGACCGCTCCGCCTCCGCGAGCAGATTCTGCGTGCCCAGCCACTCGAAGCGGTGGAACGTGAGGCCCTTCCGCGGCTGCTCGACCGGGTAGTTGGGGAAGCCGACCGCACCGACGACCGCGTTGGCCCCTTCGAGCGTCCCCCGGAGAGAGGCGGCGTCCGTGATGTCACCGCGCCTCGCGCTCGCTCCCCGGAGTTGAGGGATACGTGCCACCTTGTTCGGATCGCGTCCCAGAACCGTGACCTCGTGACCACCGGACAGTAACCCCCGGGAGATGTGACGGCCCAGAAAACCTGTGCCGCCGGCGACGACCACTTTCAGGCGCGTGGCTACGACGCTCACGACACCAGCGCGTCGACGTAGGACTTGGGATCGAACGGCTCGAGGTCGTCGATGCCCTCTCCGATGCCGATCAGCTTTATCGGCAACCCCAGGGTGTCCTCGATGGCCAGCGCTATCCCGCCCTTCGCCGTTCCGTCGAGCTTCGCAAGTACGACGCCGGTGACGCCCACCGACTCCGCGAACTCGCGCGCCTGGACCAGGCCGTTTTGTCCCGCGGTCGCATCGATGACCAGCAGGACCTCGTGAACCTTCCCCTCCTTCTCGATCACCCGGCGGACCTTGGCGAGCTCGTCCATCAGAGGCGTCTTCGTGTGCAGGCGGCCTGCCGTGTCCACGATCAAGACGTCGATAGCGCGCGCTCGCGCGTGCTGATAGGCGTCGAACGCCACCGCACCCGGATCCGCACCCGGCTTGTGCTTGACCATCGCGGCACCGGTGCGCTCCGCCCAGACGCCCAGTTGCTCGTCGGCGGCCGCCCGGAACGTGTCGGCCGCGGCCATAGCCACGCTGCGCTCCCGTTGCTGCAGATCCCGTGCGAGCTTGCCGATCGTGGTCGTCTTCCCGGTGCCGTTGACGCCGACGACGAGCCACACGGTCACTCCGTCGGGTGCGAGTCGCAGGGTTCGCTCTGCATCAGACGGGAACATCTCGACGAGCTCCTCGGCCAAGAGAGATCGCAGGTCCTCCGCCTGCGACACGTTTCTCTCTCTCGCCTTGCGCTTGAGGTCCTCCGTTATCCGCGTCGCGGCCTCCACCCCGACGTCCGCCTGTATGAGGACGGCCTCGAGGTCGTCCCACGTCTCCGCGTCCGGGCCGCGCCTCAGCACGTCGGCGAGGCGGTCCGAGAGGAACCTGCGGCTCTTTGCGAGTCGCTCGCGCAGGCTCGGAGGTGCGGCTTCGACCACGGTGGAGGGAGGCCCCGCCTCGCGTTCGCGAGGGACTTCGATCGCGACCTCTTTGACGCGCTCTATGGCCTCGACATCGGCGCGCGTCGATGGGCCCTTTCCCTCCGGCGGCCTCCGGCGCAAGACAACGACGACCGCGGCCACGATCACGACGAACGCAAGCGCTATGAGCAGTTCGGGCACGATTCCCTCCGGCATGGGGCCAGGCTAATCGACCCGCTCCTCGCTAGAGGGTCACTTCCTCCATGCGC
>JBOGWZ010000288.1:0-2432 GCA_050694075.1 Actinomycetota bacterium
GGGATCTTCGGCGGCTCCGGGTTCTACTCGTTCCTCGAAAGCGTCGATGAGGTTGCGGTCGAGACCCCGTACGGAGACCCGTCCGGCTCCGTGCTGGTCGGGGAGATCGAGGGCGCTCGAGTCGCATTCCTGCCGCGCCACGGCCCCAAGCACCATATCCCGCCCCACATGATCAACTACCGGGCGAACATCTGGGCCTTGAGGGAGCTCGGCGTCACCCGGGTCATCGGGCCGTGCGCGGCGGGATCGCTCAACAAAGACGTGAGGCCCGGCGACTTCGTCGTGTGTGACCAGCTCGTGGATCGCACCGCGGGAAGGAAGGACACTTTCTACGACGGCCCGGTGACGACCCACGTCGGCTTCGCGGACCCATACTGCCCGGAGCTGAGAGGGCTTGCGATCTCCAGCGCCAAAGAGCAGGGCATCCCGGTACACGAGCGAGGAACCGTGGTGACGATCCAGGGCCCCCGCTTCTCGACACGCGCGGAATCGAAGTGGTTCCAGGACGCGGGCTGGGAAGTGATCAACATGACCCAGTACCCGGAGGCCTACCTCGCGCGCGAGCTCGAGATGTGCTACGTGAACGTCTCGCTGGTTACCGACTACGACGTCGGCATCGAGGGGATCCCGGCGGTCAGCCACGCTGAGGTCGTCGGCGTCTTTCAGGAGAACATCGACAAGTTGCGCGGTCTGCTGTTCGCGCTGGTCCCGAAGATCCCCTCCGAGCGGTCGTGTCCCTGTGCATCGGCGCTGGAGGGGGCGCGCTTCGAGCCCTCCCCGTAAAGAACAGGGCCCCCGGTTACCCGGGGGCCCTTGCCTCCTCTTGTCCGACTAGCTCTTGATGGTGATCGGCTGGACCAGCGTTATTTTGGCCGGTGAGTCCTGGCTGAAGAAGGTGGCCGAGAACTTCTTCTTGCCCGCTACCTTGGGGTTCTTCAGGATCGTCACGCCGCCGTCCGACTTCTGGTTGATCGTGAGGTCGAACGAGAACGGCGGACAGGTGAACGCGTTCGCCGGAATGTCACCGTCGAGCGTGAAGCCCGACGCCCGCGAGCCGGTCACCAGTAGCGTGATCTTCGTAACGCCCGAGATGTCGAGCACCCACACCGCGTAGACGCCGCGGTCGGCCTCCTCATCGCTGCGATCCTGTTCGAACAGCTCGGCCGGAAGGGGCGGGCTCGGGGCGGTGGGAGCTCCGCCACCGGACGGGTGGCACCCGGGACCGGATTCGATCACGATCTCGCCGGTTCCGAGCACGTCGCCGTCCTCGACGGCTTCGTCGCCGGGGATCTTGAACCCTTTGGGGATCCTGAGCGTTACGTGGGCGAGCTCCTCCTCGCCCTCCTCCTGCTCCACGTGAACGGTCATCTCGGGGTTCGCCTTGACCTTGGTGTTGCTCAGGCCAAACTTCAGCTTGGGGGAAAAGTCCCCCGCGGAGGCCGGGCCCGTGGCCAGCGACATCGCCATGACCAGCAGCACCACGGTTAACGCTGCGAGTCGGGTTGCGCGCATCTTCATCCTCCTGACCGGGCGGCTCTGTCGCTGTGAAGATTCGAGCCGGTAGGCCGGAATCCTGCTTCTCCCAGCGGGTGACCCCCGCTATGCTCCCGGCCCGTGTCCGTCCTCCAGGCGATCGTGCTCGGCGCGGTGCAGGGTTTGACCGAGTTCGTCCCGATATCTTCCTCGGGCCATCTCGTGCTGGTGCCGGAGGCGGTCGGATGGGACCAGCCCGGGCTGACCTTCGACGTCCTCTTGCACGCCGCCTCCCTCGTGGCCCTGCTCGCCTATTTCGCGGGCGACCTGCTCGACCTGGCGCGCGGCGCCGCCGCTCGGGATAGGCGCTCGCTGCGACTCGTGGGCCTGCTCGCGGTCGGCACGGTGCCGGCGGCGATCGCCGGGGTGGCCTTCGGCGAGTTCTTCGAGGATCAGTTCACCGACGCTCCGGCCGCGGCGATACAGCTCGTCATCACGGCGGCGATCCTCGTGGGGGGCGAAGTGGCTCTGGCGGCGCACGAGCGGCGCGCCGCGAGGGCCGGAACGGGCCTGCGGGGGGTAGCCGATCTGAACTACATCGACGCGACCTCGATCGGAGCGGCGCAGGCGGTCTCGATCCTGCCCGGCATCTCCCGCTCGGGCGCGACGATCGGCGCGGGACTCGCCCTGGGACTGATCCGCGACGATGCCGCACGCTTCTCCTTCCTGCTTTCGATACCGGCGCTGATCGGAGCGACGTTGGTGGAGGTGCCCGATCTCGGGACGGTAGGTCTGGGCCTCGGCTCGGGGATCGCGGGCTTCGCCGCGTCGTTGCTGACGTCCTATGCGGCGATCTGGGGGCTCATCCGCTATCTGCGGACGCACACGCTCTACCCCTTCGCGGCCTACTGCCTGGTGGCGGGGATCGTCTTCTTCCTCATCGTCTAGCGCAAAGACAT
>JBOGWZ010000289.1:0-2430 GCA_050694075.1 Actinomycetota bacterium
CGACTCCGCACGATCGAGAGCATCCACGAGCGACGGACGCATCACGCGGCCGGGGACGCGCCACGCTCCGCTGCGCGCGCTCTGGATCACCACGTAGGCGCTTTCGGGCGGGGCGACGGGCGCCCCCGAGAACCAGCCGCCGTCGTCGGCGCGACGGTAGCCCTCGGCGTCGGAACCATCCAGCACGCGTCCACGCAATCCTGCGTCGATCCAGCGCTCGCGCTCGCGCGGATGAGCACAGTAGTTCGGGTACACCGCGAGACGCTCCAGCAGACTGAAGCCGCGTCCCTCGGTCACGAGACGCAGCTCGTCGAGCTTCGGCCACGGCGCTTCGGGATTGACGTGGTCCGGCGTCACGGGGGACACGCCCCCCCAATCCGACAGTCCCGCCGCGAGGTAGTCACCGTATTCGTCGGGAGTGAGGTTCGGAGGCGCCTGCACGCCGACGCCGGGTCCCATGATCAGACGGGCCAACGCGACCTGAAGTCGCATCTCCTCGACGGAGGGCTCTGGGTGCATCGCCATCGCCGTATGTGGCTTGGCGCGGAAGTTCTGGACGATCACCTCCTGGATGTGCCCGTGGCGTTCGTGCGAGGCGCGGATCGCAAGCAGGGACTCGACGCGCTCTTCGTACGTCTCGCCGATGCCCACCAGGATCCCGGTCGTGAAGGGGACCTCGGCGCGGCCGGCGTTCTCGAGCGTCTCGAGCCTCTTCTGGGGTCGCTTGTCGGGAGCTCCGAAGTGCGCCATCCCGCGCGCGAGCAGGCGCTCGGAAGTCGTCTCGAGCATCATGCCCTGGGACACGCTCACCGGACGCAAGAGGTCGATCTCCTCCCGCGTCATCGTTCCCGGGTTGACGTGAGGGAGCAGACTGGTCTCCTCGAGCACCGCGCGGCACGCCGAGGCGAGGTACTCGATGGTGCTTCCGCAGCCCATCGAATCGAGCTCCCGGCGCGCCTCCGCCCACTTGCGCTCCGGTTTGTCCCCGAGCGTGAACAGCGCCTCGGCACAGCCGGCCTCCTCGCCGGCCCGGGCGATCTCGAGCACCTCCTCGATCGTCAGGTAGGCCCGCTCTCCGGGGCGCGGCGGGTGGGCGAACGTGCAGTAGCCGCACGGGTCCCGGCACAGCATCGTCAACGGGATGAACACCTTCTTTGAGAAGGTGATGCGGGGGCCGACGGTGGCGTCACGCAGAGCGCCCGCGACCTCCACAAGCATCGCCGGATCCTTCGGGCCGGCGCGCGCGAGCGCTCGCACGTCGTCGTCGGTTAGACGCTCGCCCGCCGAGGCGCGCTCGGCCAGGGCCTCGAGAGTGGTCACGGCTGGTCAGGCTACTAGACCGACGCGAGAGGGACGCCGCCTAGACTGCGCCGATGAGGGTCGCAGCGCTCGCGGGAGGAGTGGGGGGAGCCAAGCTGCTGGTGGGGCTGCAGCGCGCCGTCGGGCGGGACCTCACCGCCATCGTCAACACGGCCGACGACACGGAGATGTACGGGGTCCATGTGTCGCCCGACGTCGACATCGTGACCTACTGGCTCGGGGGGATCGCCGACACCGAGCGCGGATGGGGCATCGACGGAGACACCTTTACCGTGATCGACGGCCTGGCGGAACTGGGGACGGAATCATGGTTCCGGCTGGGCGACCGCGACCTGGCCACTTGCCTCTACCGCACGGAGCGACTGCGCGCCGGGGAAAGTCTGTCCGCGGTCACGCGCGACGTGGCGGCTGCGCTGGGCGTGGTCGCGACGGTGCTCCCGATGTCCGACGATCCGGTTCGCACGCAGGTGACGACGCGGTCTGGCGAGGTTCTCGAGTTCCAGGAGTACTTCGTGCGCGAGAGGACGCGCCCGGAAGTGAGCCAGGTCCTGTTTGCGGGGGTCGAGGGAGCGAAGCCCGCTCCCGGCGTCGTCGAGGGGATCCACGAGTCCGACGTCGTCGTCGTCTGTCCCTCCAACCCGATCCTGTCGGTGGGGCCGATCCTGTCCCTCCCCGGGGTTCGCGACGCTCTGCGCGAACACGAGCGCGTGATCGCCGTAACTCCCATCGTTCGGGGGGCCGCGCTCAGGGGGCCCGCGGCGCGACTGTTGTCCTCCTTGGGATCGGAGGCGTCGGCCTCGGAGGTCGCTCGCCTCTACGCCGACTTCTGCACCACCTTCGTCGTCGATAAGTCGGACCCGTCCGAGACGGAGCCGGTCGCAGCACTCGGGATCAGGCCCCTCGTCGTCGACACGATCATGAGCGACGTCGATGCATCCGAGAACCTCGCCCGGGCGCTCCTCGAGCAATGAAGGAGTTGCGCGTGGTCCCCGTCGAGGGCGTGGGTGAGGTGCAAGGGGGGGACGACGTGGCGACCCTGCTCGTGGAGGCAGCCGGACGAGATGCCTTCGCGGACGGCGATGTCGTCGTCATCGCACACAAGGTGGTTTC
>JBOGWZ010000290.1:0-2410 GCA_050694075.1 Actinomycetota bacterium
TGGTCCCCGTCGAGGGCGTGGGTGAGGTGCAAGGGGGGGACGACGTGGCGACCCTGCTCGTGGAGGCAGCCGGACGAGATGCCTTCGCGGACGGCGATGTCGTCGTCATCGCACACAAGGTGGTTTCGAAGGCGGAAGGCCGCGTCGTAGATGCGACCGACCGCCGGGAGGCTGCGCTGGGCGAATCCGTGCGGATCCTCCGGCGATCGGGCGAGACCCTGATCTCCGAGACGCGTCACGGGTTTGTATGCGCGAACGCGGGGGTGGACGCCTCCAACGTCGAGGGCGACCGCGTCGCCCTCCTGCCGCTCGATCCCGACCTGTCTGCGCGACGGATCCGGACGAGGATCGAACGCCTGACCGGAGCGGGAGTGGCGGTGATCATCAGCGACACGTTTGGCCGAACGTGGCGCGTGGGTCAGACCAACGTGGCGATCGGTGTCGCCGGAATGGACCCCTTCATCGACTATCGAGGGACCACCGACACGCACGACAAGCACCTCACCGCGACACGGATATGCGTCGCCGACGAGATCGCGGGGGCCGCAGAGCTCGTCATGGGCAAGGCCCAGGGTATCTGCGCGGTGATCGTTCGAGGCGGCGACGTTCGCTTCGGGCCGGGCCGAGCGACCGACATCGTGAGGCCGCACGCAGAGGATCTGTTCCGTTAGCTAAGCGCGATGCCCTGGTAGCCTCTGCCGCCGTGAGCAAGAAGCTCCAACATAAGCAAGATAGGCGGCGAGCGGAAGAAGCGCGGAAGGCGGCGCAGCGCCGCGCGCAGCGTCGAAGCAACCTCATGACGATCGGGGTCGCAGCAATCGTCGGCGCGCTGGTGGTCGGCGGCATCATCTATCAGAGGAGCACCGGCGAGGGCGGGGTTTCCGGCGATGTGGGCGTGTCGGAGGCGGCGGCGAACTGTACCGGGGTACAGGAACCCGAGGAGCAAGGTCGCGGCCACATCGCCGTCGGGGAGCCACACCCCCCCTACAGCAGCGACCCGCCGACGAGCGGCCCCCACTACGAGCAGCCCGCCAACGCCGGGTTCTACTCGGAGCCCCTGCCCGCGGAGCAGGTCATTCACAACATGGAACACGGTCAGATCGCGATCTGGTATTCGCCCGACGCGCCCGAGCAGGTCGTGAGCGACATCGAGACGCTCGTGCGACAGGAGCCGCTGGCGACTCTCGCCGTTCCTTACGAGGGCGTCGGCGAGGGGCAGGCCTTCGTCATGACTGCGTGGGGCGCCTCGCAGGCATGCGAGCAGGTTTCACAAACCGTGGTCGACGAGTTCCGGGCCACCTACCAGGGGCGCGGCCCCGAAAGGATCCCCGGGATCCCGCCCTTCGAGGCGTGATCCACCTTTCTGATCGCAACAACTCCCTCTATACGGGAGCTGGTGCGATCAGTTCGGTCCGGGGGAGCGCTAGGTCCGCCTGCGATGCCGGGCGGCCCAGAACAGGCCCCCTCCGCCGGCCACCAGCGCAACGCCCGCAACGATCACACCGCCGAGCCCTCCACCGGTAAAGGGCAGCGCCCCCTCCTCCTGCTGCGCCCGGACCCGCTCCGGGGCGGGTCGGTCCTCACCGGTTCCGCTGAGATCCGGGCCCTGACCGCCGCTGATCCGCGTCGGCAGCACGGTCGGAGCTTCTTCCGTGGGCCCGGGAGTCGGGCTCTCGGTCTCCGAAGGGGTCGTGGGAGGGGCTTCGCTGGGCGAGCTGGGCGGCGTGGGCGACGGAGGCGGAGACGTCGTCTGGCCTCCACCCGAGTCGTAGCAGAACGAGATGTGGCTCAGCCCGTACGGCTGGTCGTTCGCGTCGTTGATAGGCGCCGTGAGGTCGGTGTCAGAGGTCTCCTCCGGGCTGTACCGGTAGGCGTTGGCGTTGGTGCCGCCCTTCACGATCACGGCGTCGACGCCGATGTTCGACGACCAGTCGAATGACGACCCGGATACCGAGATCGTCACCGACAGCGTGCCGTCGGATTCCGACCCGCTCTGGACCGGCTCTAACTTCAGCTCTTCGAAGTCGCCGAGATCTGCACACGTCGGGTTTCCTGCCATCTCTTGAGGATCGACGTGAGATGCCCCGGCCGGCGGCATGACGAGGCCTGCGAGGGCCAGCCCGCTCAGCGCGAGCACGACGAGCAGGACGATCCGGGCTCTGTTACGTGAGTGCATGCGGCTCAACCCCTTCGTTCGTCGACCGGGTTTGCGGTCAGCGATTATGACGCGGAACGTCCGCGCTGTCTTTCGCGCTCAACCCTCGGAGCGGAACCACGCGACGGTTTGCTTGAGTCCCTCGTCGAGCTCCGTCGTCGGCCGCCAGCCCAGCATCTCCGCGGCCTTGGACGGATCGACGTAGATGCGCTGCAGCTCACCCGGACGAGCGGCGGCGTGGACCGGCTCGAGACG
>JBOGWZ010000291.1:0-2338 GCA_050694075.1 Actinomycetota bacterium
TCACCCTCCACGCGAAGAAGAAGGTCTACGAGGTAGGCGACACCGCCAAGTTCCACATGAAGGTCACGCGCCCCGGCCCCCGGGATCCGCTGGGTCTGGGCGTGAACGTGGATTCCCCGATGCACGAACCCGCGCCCGACGTGAACGTCGGCGTCGGTTTGCGGATCGGACAGGTGTTCCTGTTCGGCATCGGGACGACCAACGAGAAGGGTGAGGCGACGGTCGGGATCAAGCTCCTCCCCTACACGCCGGCGGGCACGGCTTCGGCGGACGCGGTCGCCTGGAAGGTCCAGCACCAAGACCCGTGCTTCACGGTTCAGGAGATCGAGTACGCCTCGGCGCCCCGCGCCTTCAGGGTGGAGCGCTAGCGCCCGAGATCACCCAGGGCTGAAGGGGACGAGTTCGGCCGCGGCGAAGTACTGCGCAGAGCTCAACTCCCGGCCCTCGAGGAGGGGGACCTTACATGCGGATTACTCGGCGCCGTTTCCTGGAGATCTCGGCCGGCACCGGGTTGGCCGCGGCGCTGCCGGTACTGCGGCCCGCATCGGCTTTCGCCTTGCCCTCGAAGCCGCTCACGGGACAGTGGCTCGCGGGAGACTTCCATTGCCACACGATTCTCAGCCACGATGTGTGGGCGGGCCCCGGCGACGACAACACCTCCGAAGAGGACTTCTACACGCTCGGCTGGAGCGCGGGGCAGCAGATCTCGATCGCCGAAAGCCGCAACCTCGATTTCTTAGCGGTCACCGATCACGATCGCATCGACGCCCTTCACCTGCCCGAGTACACGTCCTCGCGCCTCGTGCTCGTGCCCGGCTACGAGCACTCTCTCAGGGGGGGACACGCGGGCGTGTTCGTTCCGGACAAGGCGCTTCTCACCGACATCGTGCGCGACACGGACGGCTCGAAGGGCTTCGAGGACGACGGCGCGCTGTTGCGGTTCCTCCAGTTGGTTCACGACCTCAGCGGGCTTGCGGTTTTAAACCATCCCTTCTACGGCAACCGCGAGGCGGGTGAGGCGCTGGCCTGGGGCTACGGGATCGACGCCTCTTTGGGGTTCGACGCCGTCGAGGTGTGGAACATCGGATGGCCGGCGCGCCACGACACGATCCCGTTCGCCGACTCCGACAACTACTTGTCGCTGCCGTGGTGGGAGCAGGAGTTCGTGAGTCGGCGAGAGGCTTCAGCCGTCGGCGGGAGCGACAACCACTGGCGTTCAACGACCGCCGTCCAAGGAGTCGGTCAGCCCACGACGTGGGTCTTCGCGGCCGAGCGCTCGCCGCAGGCGATCTTCGACGGGGTGCGCGCGGGTCGCACGTTCATCGCCGCAGAGCCTCCCTCCATGGCCGGGGCGAGGCTCTTTCTCACCGCCCGTGAGGACTGGAACAACGGAGACGAGGCGATGGTCGGGGACGATGTGCGGTACGAAGGCCCCCTCGACGTCACCGTGCGCGTCGAGAATGGCTCCGGCAACATCCTGCGTGTCGTATCGACGGGAACCGTGGTTGCCGAGGAGCCGGTCCTGTCGCCCGTTTCCGAGCACCACTTCGGGGTCGTGCTCCCGCAAGACGGTTGGCTGCGCGCCGAGCTCTTTCTCGAGCGCGGACACTGGATGACGGCACTCACCAGCCCGATATTCGCGAGCCGCCAGAAGGCGCCCGGGCACTCTCGTGAGGACCCCGTCGTGGGAAATCCTCTGTTCTACGGGCACCCTCAGGCGCGCAGCACGTACCTGCCCATCCTCCGCGCCTAGCTCGCGCCGGTCTCGTCACCATTCGTTTTCGCTCGTCAGTGTTCACACTCGCTTGGTTCGGGAGCCGATAACCTTCACGCCCATGATCACCGACGGCTCGGTGTGGGCCCTGACCCTTGGCGCGCTTGTCGTCATCAGCGCGATCTCGTTGATAGGCGTGATCGTGCTCGCGCTCAACCCCGAGACGTTGCGGCGCGGCCTTCTCGTAATGATCTCGTTCGCGGCCGGTGCGCTCCTGGGCGACGCGTTCATCCATCTCCTTCCCGAGATAGCCGAGTCCGAAAGGGGGCTGGACCTGACCGCGTCCCTGTCGTTGCTCGGTGGTGTCGTGGTCTTCTTCGTGCTGGAAAAGCTCCTTCACTGGCATCACGCCCACATCCCGCACGAGGAGGTGCTACATCCGCTCGCGGTCAACAACCTGATCGGCGACAGCCTGCACAACTTCGTCGACGGAGCGATCGTGGCGGCCTCGTTCGCCGCCTCGACCCAGCTCGGGGTCGCCACGTCGATCGCGGTTGCGCTGCACGAGATCCCGCAGGAGCTGGGCGACTTCGGGATCTTGGTGCACTCGGGGCTAAAGCCCAA
>JBOGWZ010000292.1:0-2330 GCA_050694075.1 Actinomycetota bacterium
GCTGCTCGACCGCGTCATCCGCACGATGCTTCGCCAGGATGAGTTCGTTTTGAGAGAAGCCGTGACGAGTACGGGAGGGGATCCTCCCTTCCGGGCCTTGCCGGTGACCGGCACCTACTTTGCCTCACAGGAGCTGTACGGCGCGGGAGGGTCGGTGGACATCGGCTATCTCCCTGCCGGAGAGGGCATGGCGAGCGTGTCCCTGTATCTCCCCGGCGCAGATACGTGGTACCGGTTGTGGATCGACGATCGTCACCGGCTCCAAAGGGAGCTAATCATCAACCGAGGGCACCGGATCGAACGCCGCTTCGATTACGGGCCCGAGATCAGCGGGCAGCGTTGACGCTGCGAGCGTCGCTCATGCCCGCTGTTCCTGCGATCCCCAGCGGCGCGCTGTCCAGCCGGTTCGGTGTCTCACCGCCCACCGCCCTCGACCACGATCTCGCCGCGCATGCCTATGTCCGCGTGCTCGGGGATGGTACGGATGAACTCATAAGATCCCCCGACTGGGCTCGCAATCGAAGCCCAAGTCTGCGACCGTGAACGTGTGCTACATATTCCTCTGGTTCTCAAGCGTGAGGTTCACCGTATCTCCCGCGCTGAGCCGTGTCTCGTCGGGACCGAACGAGAACTCGCGCGACATTGCGGGGCCGCGATACGCGCGGGCGTCGCCTTAGGTGATGCCCAGGCCGATGACTCCTGACATTTGTAACCGACTTGTCTCCTTAGATTGAGTTCCGCATCTCGGCGCCCGGAGAACCAACCGGGCACCATTGCACCCTATTCTCTACTACGAACTGTAGTATTAGCCTCTCGATCGGGAGGAGCAGTTGTGGAGACGGTCGTGCTGCTTCTGACGCGTCTCGGGAGGTAGCGCTTGCTCCTGGCACACGAAAAGTGGTTTGTTTTCGACCCTTCGGCTTTCTCGACCGATTGGTCGTTTTTCCTCCAGCAACAAGCCTCTTGCTCGTGGGCGCAGCCGTCCTGTTCGCGCTTGCGTGGCGACTCCTGGCGAGCAAGGTGAAGCGACCAGAGCTCGGGGCGCTCTCGTTTCTCGGCCGCATCGCGCCCTGGATACCACGACTGCTCGGGATCCACCTCGGCGTCTCGCTCCTGTCGCTCGCGGTTACCAACACCTACCTCTCGCCGAATTTGTCGCTCGAGGACGTTGCCGGAGGGGCGGGCATCGCGTTCGTCGAAGGGCTCATCGGAGTGTGGCTTATCAGTGGCGTCCTTCTGCGTCCCGCGTTCGCGTTGGTGGTGGTGCTGGGGCCACTGGCACTGGTGCTTGCGGGACCGATCGCGATGCTCGAGGCGGCGGACCTTCTCGGGATCGCGCTGTTCTTGATCGTTCTTCCACCGGGACGAGACAGCTACGGGGCACGGCGTGGCGATGCGGACGTGGTCAGGACCGCGGTGTGGGCGCTCAAGGTGTGCCTCGGCGTCGCGCTGATCGTCGTCGCCTTCACCGAGAAACTGGCGAACCCGGCGCTGGCGCAAGGTTTCCTGCAGTCGAATCCGGCGTTCAACGTGTTCCAGGGACTCGGGCTGGCGGTCACCGATTCGTTCTTCATCCGTTTCGCCGGGACGGTCGAGATCGCGCTCGGCTTGCTCATCCTTTCTGGCGGGATGCCGCAGCTCATGGTGTTGCTGGCCGGCATCCCCTTCAACGCGACCCTGTTCTTCCTCGGACGCACGGAACTGATCGGCCACCTCCCGATCTATGGAGCGATGCTCGCCCTGCTCGTGTACGGGTCGGTCCCGTCGCTCGCGCCCCAGGTCGCGGCGCTATCCCCGCTCCCGACCCGGCCCCGGCGCCCTCGGGTTCCCGAGCCGGTGCCGTGAATGGCCCGGCCTGTGTTAGCCTGGGGGCACCCCACCTGGGGTGGGGTTGTTACCAGGAGGTCAAGATGAGGGACGAGAACAAGAGAGCCATCCTCAGCCGGCTCAAGACCGTGCGGGGGCACCTCGACGGCATCGTCCGCATGGTCGAGGACGAGGCCTACTGCGTCGAGCTCATGAAGCAGATCTCCGCGGTACAGGCGTCGCTCGAGCGGGCCAACCGTCTGGTGCTCAAAAACCACCTCGAGACCTGCTTCATCGACGCCGTCACCGGGGGCCGGGGAGACGCGGCGATCGTCGAGCTCGTCGACGCGGTCAAGTTCAGTCCCGTGCTGACGGGGCCACGCGCCCGTCTCGTCGGCGACTCCACGGGTGAGGCAGCAGCTACGGCCGGAAGGGGTTGATGACATGAGGACGACTACGGTGTTCCAAGTGCCCGCCATCAGCTGCGGTCACTGCGAGGCGGCACTCGAAGGGGCGCTGCAGCC
>JBOGWZ010000293.1:0-2326 GCA_050694075.1 Actinomycetota bacterium
GATCCTTCGGACCGTAGATCGTCGCGCCCGTCTCGCCGATCCGCTCGAGGGCATACTCCGTGATCGCCATCTCGTGCTCGCGCACGTTGTTCATGCCGAGGTTCTCGAGATACTCGATCGCCGCGCCCAGACCGACCTGTTGGGCGATGTTCATCGTCCCGGCCTCGAATTTGTAGGGGATCTCGTTGAATGTGGCACGGTCGATCCAAACCTCGCGGATCATCTCGCCCCCTCCGTGGAACGGGGGCATCTCCTCCAACAGATGCTCGCGCGCATAGAGCCCTCCAGAACCCGTGGGTCCCAGCATCTTGTGACCCGAAAAGGCTAGGAAGTCGCAATCCAGGTCCTGTACCGAGAAAGAAACATGCGGCGCCGCCTGCGCCGCATCCACGAGAACGAGGGCACCCCGCGAGTGGGCCGCGCTACAGATGTCGGCGACCGGATTGATGGTTCCGAGCACGTTCGACATCAACGTCACGGCGACAAGCTTCGTTCTATCGGTGACGTACTCGCCGAGAAGATCCATCCGCAGCTTCCCGTCGTCATCCACCGGCAACGCCCGGAGTACGGCACCGGTCTCCTCGCACAAGAGCTGCCAAGGGACCAGGTTCGAGTGATGCTCCATCTCGGTGACGAGCACCTCATCGCCCGAACGCACGTTGGCCCGGGCCCACGAATACCGGACCAGGTTGATCGACTCGGTTGCTCCGCGTGTGAATACGATCGTGCGGGAGGAAGGAGCGCCGATGAACCGAGCGCACGTCTCGCGAGCCTGCTCGAAGGCGGTCTCGGCGCGAACGCTCAGCTCGTCGATGCCGCGGCTGGGATTGGCATTTTCGGTCTCGTAGAAGTGCACGAGACGATCGATCACCTGACGCGGCTTCTGCGACGTCGCCGCCGAGTTGAGGTACACGAGCCGCTTGTCTCCGTGGACGGGCACGTCGAAGATGGGAAAGTCCTTGCGGACGACCTCCGGGTCTAGCGACATCGCTGTTCCACCATGACTAACATTAGACCTCTTCCTCCTGCTCGACTTCGGCGATCGCTTCGTCGGAAAGTCCCAGCTCGTGCGCGATCCCCGCATAGCCCTCGGCCTCGAGCTCCTTGGCCAGCTCGGAGCCGCCGCTCTTGACGATCCGCCCGCCGAGCAGCACGTGGACCCGGTCGGGCACGATGTGATCCAGGATCCGCTGATAGTGGGTGATCAGCAGGATGCCCACGTCGGGCCCGGCGAGTTTGTTGACTCCTCCGGCCACATGCTTGAGAGCGTCGATGTCGAGCCCGGAGTCGGTCTCGTCCATTACCGCAAGCTCCGGCTGAAGCACCGCCATCTGCAAGATCTCGTTGCGCTTCTTCTCCCCGCCCGAGAACCCCTGATTGACGTAGCGGTCGACGAGCTCGGACGGGATCTCGAGGAGGTCGACCTTTTCCTGCAGGTAGAGGCGGAACTCGATCGCCGACTTCTGCTGCTCTGGGTGCATCGCGTTGTAGGCGGTTCGAAGAAAGTTCACGACGCTCACACCAGGCACCTCGGTGGGGTACTGGAACGCCAAGAAGATGCCGGAGCGGGCGCGCTCGTCGGGCGCCAGTCCCAGGATGTCCTCGCCCTTGTAGAAGATCTTGCCCTGGGTCAGCTCGTAACCGGGCCGTCCCGTCAGCACGTAGGCGAGCGTCGACTTGCCCGAGCCGTTGGGACCCATGAGCGCGTGGATCTCACCCTTGTCCACGGCGAGGTCGATCCCTTTGAGGATCTCGCGCCCGTCGACTTCGACGTGCAGATCCTCGACCACCAGCAGCTTGTCCGTCATCAGTTCGTCACTCCTTAGGGGGCCCAACCAGCACGAGGTCGCCTTCCCTCTTCACTTCGTAGGTGGGCACCGGCCGGGTTGCCGGCAGGATCCGAACTTCCCCCGTCTCTATGTTGAAACGCGAGCCGTGGAGGGGACATTCCACCTCGAGCTCGTCGGCCTCGAACTCACCCTCCGTCAGGAACGTCTCCTCGTGCGTGCAGTAGTCGCTTACCGCGAACACGCGCTCGCCCACCCGATAGAGGCCAACCGGCTCACCGTGGGCGACGACCTGGATCATGCCGCCGTCGGGGATGTCGCCGACCTTGGCCACGGCCTCCCACGTGGCCATCACGCGGCCACCTCCAATCTCTGCTCGCCCTCGACCTTGGTCGCGATCGCCTGGGCGAGCTCCTCCCTCAGTGTCTCGACGCGGATCCGGTCGAGGACGTCGCCGAAGAACCCGAAGACGATGAGCTTCTGGGCGGTCAAACGGTCGATGCCCCGACTCATCAGATAGAAGAGGTGTTCCTCCTCGA
>JBOGWZ010000294.1:0-2322 GCA_050694075.1 Actinomycetota bacterium
CGTTCTACACACGTCGTGGGGATGTTGCGGACCGCGATGATCTGCTCGCGCGGCAAGCGCTTCGTGAAGTGCACGATCACGCCCGAGTGTGGCATGGGCCGGCCCCGGGTCGTGATGATCTCGAGAGAGGCATCGTCACAGTTCGGCAGGTCCAGCAACCGGCCGGCGGCTACACCGGCCGCCGCTCCCCTCGACCAGAGGACCGCCGCCATCAGATCACGCTCCCACGTCGCGGGAGTGCCGGCGAAGGCGTACACGCCGGGATAGAGCTCGACCCAGGTACCGGTCGCCAATCGCCGTCCGATCGAGTCCGGCGTGTGGCCCGCCGCAAGCGCCTGGTCGCGGTGGAAGGCGCCGCTTTGTGACATCGAGCGCTGATGGCAGATCGAGTCGGCCTTTCGAAGCATGCGGAAAGTTGTACTCGGGGGGTGTGACAGTTTCGAAGAGGAGGTGGCGCGTTCTGTTCTCGTCAGGCCGCGGAAAACGACCCCGGTGTTAGCACAAAAGGGTTAGTCGAGGTCGCCGGCCTCGATCCTCTCGAGGCGCCGGTCCCGCACCAGCTTGTGGCCCGTCAGGGCCTGCAGCGTCTCCGGCTCCTCCATGCCCTCCGAGACCAGTGAGAGCAGGTCTCGAAGCGAGATGATCCCCACGACGTTGCCGCTCTTGTCCTCCACGGGAAGATGGCGGAACCACTTGTCGAACATGATGCGGGCCGCGTCGCGCAGGCCCGTGTCGGGCCCGATCGTCACCACCGTTGTCGTCATGCAGTCGCGCAGGGTGACAGCTTTGGGGTCGCGGCCCTCGGCGACCACGCGCAGCACGTCGCGCTCGGTCACGATCCCCGCGAGCTTGCCCTGATCGATGACCAGCAGAGAGCCCGTCTGCTGCTGCCACATCTTGGCCGCGGCCTCCGCGAGCGTGTCCTCTGGAGAGTCGGTGACCGCGGCAGACGTCATCACGTCCGAGACCTTCACGCACCAGATTCTAGACTGCTGCGGATGCGCGTGGGCCTGGCTCTGCCTCACTACGACACTTCCCTCGCCGGGCGACCGGTTTCGTGGGATGGGGTGCGGCGCGCGGCGCGGCGCGCGGAGGACGCGGGGCTCGACTCGGTGTGGGTCTCCGACCACCTGTTCCTCGACTGGGGGAAGTATGGGGGCCCCGACGATGTCCAGGGCTGTCTCGAGTGCTTCACGACGCTGGCCGCGCTGGCCGCGGCTACGGACCGCGTCCGGATCGGCTCGCTCGCGGTGTGCAACGATCTGCGAAACCCGGGCCTCGTCGCCAAGATGGCCGCGACGCTCGATCTGCTGTCGGGCGGAAGGCTCGAGCTCGGGATCGGGGCGGGCTGGTATGAGCCTGAATACGAGGCCGCGGGGATCCGCTTCGATCCGCCCGCGATGCGGATCGATCGCCTCGGCGAGGCGATCGAGGTCATCGGGGCCCTGCTGGAAGGCGACGAGGTGAAGCGCTCGGGTCCTCATTACGTTTTCGATGGAGCTATCTGTCGCCCGCTCCCCGCCCAGAGGCCGCGGCCGCCGATCTGGATCGGCGGCAAGGGCGATCTCCTGCTGAAGACCGCAGCTCGCGCCGCGGACGGCTGGAATTTCTCGTGGCTAGGGGACCTGGAGGCGTACCGGAAGCGCTCGGAGGCGGCCGACCGCGCCTGCGACGAGACCGGCCGCGACCCGAAGACGCTGCGCCGCTCCGTGGGCGCCTACGTGGTCGCCGGGGAGGACGGATCCGACGCTCGCAAGCGCTTCGAACGTCTGGCCGAGCGCACGGTTCCGGGCGTTCTCACGGGAGTATCCTGGGAGGAGTTCAGGCGCGATCGGATCGCCGGAACGGTGACGGAGGTCGCCGGCACGCTCGGCGGGCTCTCGGAGTTGGGAGTCGAGGAGGTTGTCGTGACGGTCGGGACGCTTCCGTTCCAGCTCGCCGACGAGGACGACATCGATCTCATCGGCGAGGTGGCGGCCGCGCTGAGAGGCTAGATCGGAGGTTTCGAAGATGAACGTGGGCCCCACCGAGCTGCTCGTCGTGCTCGCGATCCTGCTGCTGCTGTTCGGCGCCACGCGGCTCCCGAAGCTGGCCCGCTCGATGGGCCAATCGGCCAAGGAGTTCAAGTCGGGCCTGAAGGAAGGGTTCAAGGAGGAGGACGTCGAGGGCTCCTGTCCCTTCTGCGGCGTGCACGTGTCCGAAGGCTCGAAGTTCTGCCCGGGCTGCGGAAAGCCGGCGGAGGACATCGTCGCGGAGAGAGCGCGCCAGGCGGAGAAGTCGGCCTAGGAGGGCCTTTATCCGTCTCATCGACCACGCTCTGGA
>JBOGWZ010000295.1:0-2315 GCA_050694075.1 Actinomycetota bacterium
GAGGCAGAAAAGGCAGAAGAGGCAGAAGCTCCGGTCGTCGGCGGCGACGTGATCATGCAGGTCCCGACCTTCGGGGCGCAGGCGCAGCCCGAGGTGTTGGGCGAGCGGATCACACGAGCTCGGCCGGAGGCGGCACCCGAGGTCAAGGGCAAGGCGGTGCTGCCCTTCACCGGCGGCAACGTCGCAAGCCTTCTGGTCCTGGCACTCGGCCTCATGACCACGGGCGGATTGCTCCTCAGGTTCCGTTCCCGCTAGGCGAAAAACGAGCACAGTCACGAGGGGGCCGGAGTACCGGCCCCCTCGTCGCGTCCGGGTCGCTACGCTCTGAGCGTGGCGAGCACGGCTCCGCTTGTCGTGGAGGACCTGGCGCTTCGGCGCGGCGGGTTGGAGGTGCTGCGCGGCCTTAGCGCGGCCTTCGAGACCGGGCGAGTGACCGCGGTCGTGGGCCCGTCGGGAGCCGGCAAGACGAGCCTGCTCCGATGCCTCAATCGCCTCGAGGAGGCGACCGACGGCCGCGTGCTCCTCGACGGACGCGACGTAAGGACGCTTCCCCCGACCGATCTCCGGCGCCGGGTCGGGATGATCTTCCAGACCCCCGTTCTTCTGGAGCGGACCGTGCGCGCCGACCTCGGCTACGGGCTCGACGGAATCGACGACCGGGCTCTGCGGGATGCGCTGGAGGTCTCCGGGCTCGATCCCGCCTTCCTCGAGCGCCGTTCGTCGGCGCTGTCGGTCGGACAGGCCCAGCGCGTCTGCATCGCGCGCGCTCTCGTGCGAGAACCGGAGGTGCTGCTGATGGACGAGCCGACGTCGGCGCTCGACAAGGACGCGTCGGCACGCATCGAGGCGCTGATCCGGTCGCTGTCCGCGCGCAGCTTGGCGATCGTGCTCGTCACACACGACCTTGCCCAGGCGCAACGGGTTGCCGACTGGGCCTTCCTGCTGGTCGAGGGGAGATTCGTGGCCTCGGGGGTGCCGGACGAGGTCACCGGCGCGTGGGAGGAGGCGGTCTCAGAGATATGAGCGAGGTCGCGATCGCGCTCGTGCTTGTGGCCGTGGCGATCGCCGTGTCGCGCGCGAGGAGGCTTGCTCTCGAGAGGGAACTGGCGATCGCGGTCGTTCGCGCGATCGGGCAGCTTGCCGTCATCGCGGCGGCCATCCACGTCGTGCTCGAGAATCTCGGGTGGTCTGCGCTCCTGCTCGGTGTGATGCTCGCGGCGGCATCGTGGACATCTGGTCGGCGGTTGGAGGGCATCCCGCGGGCCACTTTCCTGGCGGGGTCCGTGATCGCATTGTCATCGGGTGCGGCGCTCGTCGTCCTGTTCGCCGGTCGGGCCTTTCCCTTCGAATCTCGCTATCTGATCCCCGTGGCGGGGATGCTCATCGGCAACTGCATGACCGCGACGTCGCTGGCGGGAGCCAGACTTCGAGATGAATTTGTGGACAAACGGGCCGAGATCGAGGCACGACTCGCGCTCGGCATCGGCGCTCGGTCCGCGCTGGAGACCTATGTGCGTCGCGCCGCGGTCAACGCGCTCGTCCCGATGGTGGACGCGACCAAGAACGTGGGTTTGATACTTCTTCCCGGCGCGTTCGTGGGGATGATATTGGGCGGGGCGTCTCCCGCAGAGGCCGCGCAGGTACAGCTCGTCGTCCTTTTCATGCTCCTCGGCGCCGTGTCTCTAGCAGCCATGGGCACGACCGAGCTCGTGGCGCGCGCGTTCGTGGGGCCCGGCGAACGCGTCGTGCTGCCGGCCCCCCTCGAGCGTTGACGCTTCGGGGCTTCCTCAGACAGAGGTGGCAGTGGATCGTCTTTCCCGTTGTGGTCGTGGCCCTCAATGCGGTGCTGTTCCGAGTCGTGGGGGACGACGAGGCCGCGGACGCGGACGTGAGGACGATCGAGGTAGGCCGCGGCCCCCAGCACGTGGCGGTCGGCGCAGGAGGAGTGTGGGTGTCCGGATTCGGTGGGGTCGGGGTGAGCATGCTCGATCCCACGACAGAGCGCGTCGAGATCGGACCCGTCTTCCCACCGGGCACTCCTGGGGGCCTCGTGGTCGTAGGCGGGGACGTGTGGGTCGGAACCATCCAGGGCTTCGAGGTCGCGCGTATAGACGCGGAGCGGGGGGAGATCGTTGGCACGACGCGGGCGGGCCGAACCCCCGCGTCCGTGTCCGAAGGCTTCGGCTATCTATGGGTCGCGGTTCTGGATGCGGCCCAGGTCGCGCGCATAGATCTCGAGTCGAGCGAACGCGCGCGACGCTACGATGTGGGCCTCGACTTCCCATCCGCGGTCGCCACCGGTTTCGGCTCGGTCT
>JBOGWZ010000296.1:0-2308 GCA_050694075.1 Actinomycetota bacterium
TCGGGAACGCGATCGACATGCGGATCTGGTCGAAGGCGTTCGCCATCAGGAAGACCGAGAACGATGCTGCGACGGGGATCTTGCCCGACGCGGCGAGGCCGCCCGCGATCCCGACCAGGTTCGATTCCGCGATGCCAACATTGACGAAGCGGTCGGGGTATTTGTCGGCGAACTTGTTCGTGAACGTCGAGTTGTTCACGTCTCCGTCCACCACCACGATCCGATCGTCGGAACCGGCTTCCGCGAGCGCGTCTCCGAATGCTTCACGGGTGGACTTTCCTTCCTTCAGCTCGATGCGCGACAACCCGAAACTCATAGATCCGCTCCTACCTCTTGCAGGGCCTTGGCTTCCTCGTCGGGCGGGATCGGCTTGCCGTGCCACTTCTCCTGCGCGGCTTCGAGAAGTGACACTCCCTTGCCCTTGATCGTGTTGGCGACGATCACCTGCGGGTTCCCCTTCACCTTCTGCACCTCTGCGAACGCAGCGGCGACTTGCCCGAGGTCGTGGCCGTCGATCTCGCTCACGTCCCAGCCGAACGCCCTCAGCTTGCTGGGTAGGGGATCGAGCGGCTGGACGTTCGCCACGGCGTCGGTCTGCTGATGGCGGTTGCGATCGAGAATCCACGTCAGGTTGTCGAGGCCTCGGTTGCCGGCGGCCATCGCGGCCTCCCACACCTGGCCCTGCTGGCTCTCGCCGTCGCCGGTCATGACATAGGTGCGGTAACCGCGGCCGTCGAGCTGCGCGGCCAGCGCGTGGCCGATGCCCATCGAGAGCCCTTGTCCCAGCGAGCCCGTCGATGCCTCGACACCGGCAAGGCGACACATGTTGGGGTGGCCTTCGAGAGGGGAGCCCAGTTTGCGCAACGTAAGCAGATCCTCTTCGGGGAAGAAGCCGGCCACCGCCAGGACCGCGTAGAGACCGGGTGCGCCGTGGCCCTTAGAGAGGATGAAGCGGTCGCGGTCGGGGTGACGGGGCTCGTTCACGTCGTAACGGAGCACCCCGCCGAAGTAGAGAATAGTGACGATCTCGACCATCGAGAGCGACGTCGACGGGTGCCCCGAGCCTGCTTCTGTGGTCGAGGCGACGATGTGCCGCCGGAGCTTGCGGGTGATGCCTTCGAGGGTCGAGCGGTCTTCGTTGCGGGCCTGCGGCATCCCACCTCCAACATGATCTGGTCGCTTCGGAGCTAGTCAACCACAGCGCTCGCGGCACGGCCCCGCGCTCTCTTGGAAACGTTTTCGCGACTCGGCCCTGCAGGAATCGGGCTCCGTTGCTCGAACTGCTTGTAGGGATGAGACTTCCCCGGGCGAGGGTCCGTCGGATCCTCGCCTTTTCGGTTGCAGCTGCCCTGCTCACTACGTTTCCCGGACCGGGAGCGTCGGCCGCGGACACCCGCGCCTTCGTCGATCCCAACTTGCTCATCCAGGAGGGTGTGACAAGCGGGCTCGTGCACGTACGGGCGGGAGCCGGGATGGCAAGCGGCATCGCCGCGGCCAAGGCCGGGGGCCTCGTAGTCGGCAGCCGCTACGAAGCGATAGAGGTCTTCGCGGCGGCCGGGCCGGCAGACGGATTCAGGCGCCTCGCCCAGAGCGCCGCGGTCGAGCTCGTCGAAAGCGATCAGCCGATCGAGGTATTTACCGACACGGCCCACCGGGCAACCAGGGGACAAGATGTTCTTGACGGACAGGTGAACGGGACCCCCTTCGACGGAACCGGTGTTGGCGTTGCAGTCGTCGATTCCGGCGTCGACGGCACTCATCCCGACCTCGTCGATCGGATGGGTGGGAACGTCCGGATGGTCTGTCCCACGACTCAGGCGGGAGCGGCGACGTTCTTCACCCCGTTCCGCGAGTGCATCGGGCCGCGGGCTGCGGTCCCACTCGCCGATACCGATACCGTCTCTCTCGGCGGGCACGGGACACACGTCGCGGGGATCATCGCCGGCGACGGAACCGCATCGGAGGGGCGCTATCACGGGTCGGCACCCGGCGCGACGATCTTCGGCGTCTCGGCTGGAGCGTTCCTATCGATGACCGATGCCCTCGACGGGCTCGCGTGGGTGCTCGAGAACCACGACAACGTGTCGCCCCCGATCCGCGTGGTCAACAACTCGTGGGGAACTCAGGCCGGGGACTACTGCGGGAGCGAAGAGGATCCATGCGATGAGGACGAGCTGCCGCCGTTCGGTCCCACCGAAGGCCGATTCCACCGGGCGATCTGGAAGCTGCAAGAGGAACTCGTTGCCGCGGGTGTGACCGTCGTGATGGCGGCAGGGAACGCGTACGGCACCGGATATGCGCCGACCAC
>JBOGWZ010000297.1:0-2301 GCA_050694075.1 Actinomycetota bacterium
GGGTGGCCCGATGACAAACACCCGCGTCATCGCCGTCGGCGCTCCGACCTTCCGTCAGCAGGTGGGTCTTGCGCTCGACTCTGCCCCCGAGGACGTCGGTTACCAGCCGAGCACCACAGCCGCCCGTGACTTCCTCGCCGCCGGCAGAGCGGACGTGATCGTCGTGTCACCCGAGATCTCCGAGCACGACGCTCTCGATCTCGCCGAGCACGTGGCCCGAACGGTTCCGACGACCGCCGTGATCATCGCCCGTCACTACCTGTCCAACGGCTTCCTCACCCATGCGATGAGGGCGGGGGTACGCGACGTCGTGGATCTCAACCGCGGCAACCAGGAGCTCGCCGACGCGGTCCAACGAGCCACCTCATGGTCGGCGCAACTGCGGAGCTCCCAGCCTCAAGAGCGTCAGGCCCAGACACAGCGCGGAACGATCATCTCCGTCTTCTCATCGAAGGGGGGCACGGGGAAGACGTTCCTGGCGACGAACCTGGCCGCCGCCATCTCGGAGCGCTCCGGGCAAGACACGGCAATCCTGGACCTCGACGTGGGCATGGGGGACGTCCTTTGCTTCTACGGCGAAGACCCGGTGCACACGGTCGGCGAGCTCTTTTCGATAGCCTCGATGACCGACCGAGACATGGTTCTCCGTATGGGGACCAAGCTCTCGGATCGGCTGTGGGGTTTCGGAAGCACCCCGGACCCCGCTACGGAGAAGGCCTCCAACGAGGCCGTGGGACGGCTGCTGACCAACTTCCGCAGCAACTTCCCGTTCACCGTCGTGGACATGGGCGCCACCTACTCTGAGCAGGCGCTGGCGGCGTTCGATCTCTCCGACGTGGTCTGCCTGATCACCGCGCTCGACGTGGTCGGGATCCGACACCTCTCGAAGACGCTCGAGACCCTGACCTCCATCGGCGTGCCGGGAGAGCGTTTCATGCTGGTGCTGAACCGCGCCGACTCGAAGGTAGGACTCGACCCGAAGGACGTAGAGCGCGTCCTCAAGGTCCAGGTCGATTCCCTAGTGCCCTCGAGCCGGTTGGTCCCGAGCGCACTGAACAAGGGTCGCCTGCTGTACTTCGAAGAACGGAAGTCGGGAGTAGCCCAGAGCATCACGGCGCTCGCCGACAAGATCATCGGCGGGGTCCCTGAGGGCTCGCCGGCGGACCACGGCAACGGATCGAAGACAGGTTTCATGTCCCGCTTCCTAGGAGGAAGAGATGTCTCTGGCAGATCGCCTGTCCAAGGCGCAACGACCCGATAAGACGGGAGAGGTTCGTAACCGCGTCCAGCAGCGGCTGGTCGAGGTTCTCGGACCGCGCCTTTACGACTCCTCGATATCCGAGATGGAGCTCTCCGAGCTCGTCCACGGGCGATTGCGCGAGCTGCTCGACGCGGAGGAGACCCCACTGTCGGCGCCGGAGCGCGCGCAGGTCATCAAGGACATCGGCGACAGCATCCTCGGCCTCGGCCCCCTCGAGAAGTTCATGCGGGACGCGGAGGTCACCGAGGTGATGGTGAACGGCGTCGAGACCATCTTCGTCGAGCGTCGCGGCCGGCTGTACCCGACCGACGCGTGTTTCCTGGACGAAGAGCAGCTCCGTCGAACGATCGAGAAGATCGTCGCCCGGGTCGGGCGTCGCATCGACGAGGCGTCTCCGTACGTCGACGCCCGTCTCCCAGACGGCTCCCGTGTCAACGCGATCATCCCCCCGCTGGCTTTGGATGGACCCGTTCTCACGATCCGCAAGTTCTCGGCCGAGCCCTTCACTGCGGCCGATCTGGTCTCGTTCGGAACCTTCACGCCGTCTCTGGCCGAGTTCTTCGAGGCGTGCGTTCGCGGACGCGTCAACGTGCTCGTGTCGGGCGGAACCGGCACCGGTAAGACGACCACGCTCAACGTCCTCTCGTCCTACATCCCGCGCGACGAGCGCATCCTCACGATCGAGGACTCGGCGGAGCTCAGGCTTCAGCAGCCCCACATCGTGCGCCTCGAGTACCGCCCGCCAAACATCGAGGGCAAGGGCGAGGTCACGATCCGCTCTCTCGTTCGCAACGCCCTTCGCATGCGCCCCGACCGGATCGTGGTGGGCGAGGTCCGCGGGGGCGAGGCCCTCGACATGCTCCAGGCGATGAACACCGGCCACGACGGGTCGATCTCGACGATCCACTCCAACTCCCCTCGCGATGCCCTCTCGCGCCTAGAGACGATGGTCCTGATGGCGGGTACCGAGCTGACTGTGCGAGCCATCCGGGAGCAGATCGCATCCGCCGTCGACATGGTCATCCATCTCACACGTCTCA
>JBOGWZ010000298.1:0-2294 GCA_050694075.1 Actinomycetota bacterium
ACGTTGGGGTACTCCCCGGCCATGCTCGAGCACATCCTGGACGAGTCCCTCGTGTGGGCCCTGAGAGAGGGCCGTAGAGAACTCGGCTGGCGCGACGTGCAGCGCGCTCGCTTGTCCGAGGAGATCGGGTTGGCTCAGCCGACCGTTTACACCGATCGGGAGCGTAAACTCATCGCTACGCACGAAGCGGGTCATGCCGTCATTGCCTATCTGTGCGCCAAAGACCGCAAGCTCGAGGTGCTGTCGATCATCAAGCGACGCCAGGCCCTGGGCCTGCTGGCCCACTCAGATGCGGAGGAACGCTTCACTCGTACGAAATCCGAGCTCGAGGGCACGCTGAAGGTCACGCTCGGGGGGCTTGCGGCCGAGCAGCTCTTCTACGGCGAATCCGGGACGGGCCCGTCCAACGATCTCACCGCCGCCACCACCCTGGCGGCGCAGATGGTCGGATCCTTCGGGATGGGGAAGTCGCTGATCTCCTACGAAGCAGTGCACAACGGATGGCACTCGACCCCGAACATCGTCGCCAAGGTTTTGAGCAACGAGGACACCAAACACGAGGTGGAGGAGCTGCTCGATCGGCACAAGGACGACGTGTTCCAGCTTCTCAACGAGAACCGCGACCTCGTGGAGGCGCTCCGCGACGAGCTGATCGAGAAGGAGGAGTTGCTCGGTGACGAGATCCTCGCGGTGCTCGAGGGCGCCCTGGATCGCCGTCGCTAACTAGAGCCCGGCGAAGAGGTCGCTTTCCGGAATCTCTGTCGCGACCTCCGAATGAACCAGCGTGTAGTCCTCCCACGGGTAGACGTTCTTGTGCATCTCGTCGGGGATCGCGAACCAGAAGCCGTCGGGATCGATCTGCGTCGCGTGCGCCAGCAACGCCTTGCTGCGCAACTCCACCTGGTCCGTGACGTCGACCTGGGCGCTGATCTCCGGCTCCTCGAACCCCATCTCGTCCCAATGATCCAGGAACCCGGCAAAGGGACTCTCGATCCCTTCTTCATTCGCGGCCTCGTGTAGGGCCACCATGCGCTTGCGGGTGAACGTCGCGAAGTAGTAGAGCTTCGCGGGGCGCCAGGGGGCGCCCCGGTTCGGAAACTTGTCTCCGTCTCCGGCCTCGAAGAACGCGCGCGTTCCCCACTCATGAACGCGGATGTGGTCGGGGTGCTCGTAGCCCTTCGACTCGTCGTAGCAGAGCACGACCTCCGGTCGCTCCGCTCGGATGATCTCGACCAGGCGTCCCACCACCTCGTCGGGATCCGCCTTCCAGAAAGCCTCCGAGTGATGCTTCGACCCATCTCCGGGCATGCCCGAGTCCCTGTAGCCGAGCTGATAGACGCCCTCCACTCCCAACAGGTCACAGGCGGTCTCGAGTTCCGCCTCTCTTATCTCGGCCATCCGCTCCTTGATGCCGGGACGGTTCATGCGTGGGTTGAGGATGTCTCCGGCTTCGCCCCGGGTGCAGCACACGAGCACGACGCGCACACCCTCGCCCGCGTACTTGGCCATGGTGCCGGCGCCCTTCGAGGACTCGTCATCGGGATGCGCGTGTATCGCAAGGAGGCACCGGTGTTTACGTGTCACGCGGCTAGGCTACCCGGGATGCGCGGGCCCTCCACACAGCAAATCTTCTTCGATCGCGCCCGCGCGTGGGCGGCAACGGCAATGTTCGTCGCGGGCGGGCTTGCCGTCATCGGAGCCGCCGTCGACTGGGTGACAATCACGCCGCCCCCACGACTGCCGCCGGGCGACGCTTCCGGCACGGAACCGTATACGGGGCTGGAGGCGCGCGACGGCTGGTGGGTCTTGAGCGCGGGGATCGCAATGGGCCTTCTCGCAGCGCTACTGATAGTGAGGAGAAGGAGCTTGTACGCGTGGCTCGCCTTCTTGGCTTCGATCCTCGTCGGAGGGATCGCGTTCTCGGACTTCAACGCCGTGGGCGACTCATCCTCCGGGCTGTGGCGGCGGATGGATCGAGTCGGCGATGTGGACCCCGGCTTCGGACTGATGCTGGTGGCCGCAGCGGGGGTCATCGGAATCATCGCCTCCGCCGCGGGAGTCGCGGCCACCCCGGGACGGTCGACGTCTAGAAGCGACGCTTGAGCGCTTTGACGGCATGCACGTAGGGGCGCTGAAAGCCCTTCAGGCGCCGGCCCACCGCGCCCGGACCGGAGTAATAGCCGGCGAGCGCCTTCGATTCGGAGGGCAGGACCTCGAGCATGTGACGCAGGTACATCACGCCGAGATGAACGTTGTCGTCCCCCTTGTGCAGATCGAGATCTCCGCCTCCAAGC